>JAYUFF010000032.1:0-2937 GCA_043738825.1 Schlesneria sp. | reverse complement strand
CGCTCGGCCCGCGTCACGACGAAGGGCGTGCCGATGGGACGGCAGCCCTGCGACACAATGGTCCTGACTCGCGGGCCGCCACGCAGCACGACGCCGATCGCACCGGACTCGACCATGCGGTCGTTAAAGAAGAGGCGATTCTCGCCCGGACCACCGCCGCTCGACATGCCGCCGATCAACGGTACTCCCGGCAACTCGTCGAGCAAGAGGTCAATCACCGATTGAGGCAACGATGTGAAGGGGTCGCCCAGCAGAAAGACCGCACGCGTTTCGGCGCGGTGCTCGGCGAGATCTTCAGGCAATCCCGAGCACAACAACCCGTCGGGCGTTTCCTCGAACGACAACTCGAACGGCGTGAGCGTCGCGTCTGGAATGGATGCGCACCAAACGGAGAGTGCGGGGCCATCCTCGCACTCGCGTGAGCCTCCGATGACCGTCTCGCCCGTGCAACCGAGCAGCAGCCTGGCCCCCAAAAACTCCTTCAACGAGGCGGCCAATTCTTCAAAGCGAGTCGCGTAATGATGCGACGCGAACACGAAAGCCAGATCCGGCTCGACGCCACCGAGACTGATCGCAATGGTGATACCAACCTCTTCAATGGCGGAGGCCAGATTCGGGCGGTTGGAAAGGGCGGAGGCAAACGGCATCGGGAGTTCGATCCTGTCTGAAGTCGAGCCGATCGAGGCGACATGCCACGAGCGGCAATCGTCGTTCACTCGACAGCCGATTGGCCGGTGAAATAGTCCGGCTCGTTCCCCTCGATCCACTTGATGTTGCAACCGATGCTAGCCCGCTGTTCGAGCAAGGCTGGTTTGCCAGCCAACATCGCATTGATGGCGGCTCGCAAATCAGACCCCGTCACGGGCTTCCCATTGCCTGGGCGGCTGGCGTCAAACTGCCCGCGATAGACCAGCGACTGACGCCCGTCGAACAGGAAGAAGTCTGGAGTACAGGCGGCCTTGTAGGCTTGAGCGACCTCCTGCGTGGCATCGAACAAATACGGAAACGTGTAGCCCGCCGAGCGATGTTCTTCGACCATCTTCGCCGGGCTGTCTTCCGAATGAGTCGCCACATCGTTCGAGTTGATGCCGACGACGGCGAGTCCCTTCGCCTGATACTCCTTGCCAAACTCGGCGAGTGCCGTGCGCAGGTGCTTCACGAACGGACAATGGTTGCACATGAAGATGACGAGCAGCCCCTTCGCCGACGCGAAGTCACTCGGCGAGACAGTCCGTCCGTCCACGTTGGGCAAAGAAA
This sequence comes from Schlesneria sp., assembly GCA_043738825.1. Taxonomy (GTDB): domain Bacteria; phylum Planctomycetota; class Planctomycetia; order Planctomycetales; family Planctomycetaceae; genus Schlesneria. The sequence continues at coordinate 1,680 of JAYUFF010000032.1, read as the reverse complement.
ACGAAGGAGCGTCCGTACCGAGGGGCAACATGGTAGAAGCAGTCTTGACCATCAACAACGATCCTCAAACAAGGGTTCTCTCGAAACGTCGATTGCGTGGCCGAGCCATCTCAATCGCGAGTCACAACAAATCGGACGAACGAAGTAGAGCGAAACGCCTGCGCGCCTTCAACGCTTCGTTAGCGTCTGGACGGTGACATGAAGAGTGCAAAGTGAGAAGTGATCAGTGCCAAGTGCAAATTGGAGTCGGGTCAATCGGCGTTCCTCAATTTGCACTCGGCACTTTTCACTTCCCACTTTGCACTCCCGCTTCGCCTTCAATCGGACACGCTCGAAACGGCGTAAACTTCAAAAGCCCTACTTGGCCGAGGCCTTCGGGTCTGCTTGCGGCTTGAGGGGGTCGAGGACGATCGGCTTGACGCCGGTTCCCCCGTAGCCGGGCATGGGCTTGCCGTCGTCGGTCAGTTTGCCGACGGACCACAGCAGGCCTCGCGAGACCAGATCGAGGTAGCGGGCATCGGCGACGGTCTCGGTGTTGTGGCCGAGCGTCGTGCTGAAGACGCGCGACTTGCCGTACTCGTTCGTCCACGCCACGACGAAGTCATCGACCTTGTTGCCCGTGTCCTGACGGCCTCGCGCGAGCGGCTTCGCAGTCTCGAACAGCCGGATGTTGTTGTAGAGTTCCTCGTTGATGGTGGTCCAGTTTTCCAAGCCCTTGCTCACCGCGTGATTGCGTTCGACAAACGTCACGTCAATCGGCTTTTGCGGCCCGTGACCGGTCGAGTGAATCCCCACGAACTGGAACCAGTCGTCCGTCCCGACGCGGTAGCAGTGCATCGCACAGTGCAGATTCACAGCGGCGACACCGTTCTTGTGCGCGTTGAGGATGTTCTCGACGTAGGGCATCTCCTTCACGTCCGACGTGCATTCGTCGTGAATGACGACATCGTAGCCCTGCGCCCAGTCGGCACTCTCGTACATTTCAAACCGGGCCTTGGTGGTCGTGTCGCTCGTGTGAACCAGCTTCACTTCGATGTTGGCCCGCTGCTCCAGCCCCTGCTTGAGAACTTCCTTCTGCTTGGCGTAATCGTGGCAGCATCCGCCCGTGACGAGCATTGCCTTGAGCGGCTTCGGCTTGGCCGCGTCGGCCGCCCAGCCAACGGCAGAGCCAACCACCAGAGCAGCCACAACCCACGCAGTGAGCCGAACAGACACAGTGTGTCGAACAGACATGGTGCAATCCTTCTTGAGAACCGTTGAAGCGAGCAAACGAACAACTGGGGATTCTAGCTGGGGCGATGCGCCACTGCACACCAACCCGACTCGTGAGCAAGGGCGTCTTCACGATTCGCCTTGCTCACGCTTCGGGTTGCCGCGTGCGGAGTCGCCAGCGCCGTCACGGCCGCCCGTCCGAGCGTGAGGCAGTCGGATCAGGCTTTGAGGCACTTCAGCAGCGACTTTTCAAACTCATCCCAATCGAAGCAGGGTTGGTCGAGGATGACTTCCACGCGGCTGTCGCGGCAGTAGGGGATCGACTCGCAGGTCAGATCGCCGCCGACTCGGTTGAAGAGCAGCCATTCCGTGCCGACGTTGAAGACGCCCTTCAGGCGATGAACGTCCAGGCTGCCGCCGAGCAGTTCCAGCAGGGCCAGCTTGCTGAACCGATCGAAGGGCGAGAAG
>JAYUFF010000031.1:0-2938 GCA_043738825.1 Schlesneria sp. | reverse complement strand
CACGGCTGACACCACGGTGCCCAGAAGTCGATGACCACGGGCAGTTCGAGCGACCGCTGCATGACCTCCTGCTGAAACGTGGCGGCGGTGACGTTGATTACGAACGGCGACGGAGCAGCCGCAGTGGATGGAGGAGCAGTGGGCGAAGCAGACATGGGCGGGCCTTTCGATTCTCGGCGGGTCACTCGGGAGGGACCGGAGTGTACGGGTCGCGAGAACAGACGGCAAACTTCACGGTGAGTTGAGCGTAGGGTGGGACAAGCTCGCTTCGAGTGCCGGCCCACCATGAAGAAGCCCACTCAACGATCCCACCACCACGGGTGCGAGTCGCTGCGTTTGGCCGAGGCCGCTTCGGTGCGGATCGAATCGAGGCGCTGACCGCTCGATGAGGACGAGGCCACTTTGTTCAGCACCTGTTGCGGTCGGATGGTGACTCCACCGCCGACGAGTCCGACGATGTTGCTGCCCGCCCGCTTGAAGTTGACCAGCGACGCGATCTTCTTGGGGACGTTGAAAGTTGGATGACCGAACCGCTGTTCGTCGAGCAGCATCGTCATTTTCCAACCGGCTTTCTCAGCGAGGCGTTCCTTTTGCACGAGGGCTGCGAAGACCGACAGGTCGATCAGGTTCTGCAACTCGGCGAAGACCGGCGACTTCTCGGCCAACTCGGGATATTTGTCGGTGAACTGTTTGGCAAAGGCTTGGGTTGAGAGTCGCGTCGTGGCGGCGGCTGTGTGGTGCCCGCTCGCGTCCGACATTTCTTCCTGCGACATCAACTGAACCCGCTGTCCGGCGAACTGGAACGCCAGACCATCCTCACTGCGCGAGATGGACTCATAGAACGGGACGAACCACCAGCGTTGCAGCGTGTTGCCGTTGGCACCGATCATCGCGAGATGGCTCTTCAAACCTTTGACGCCAGGATTTTCGAGGCCCAGCCCGATCCGTTTCATCCGATAATCGGCCTCGACGAGCGACAGGCCGAAGTGGGAATCGGCGGGGACGCCGTCAACTCGCACGTCCTGCAAACCGAGGATTTCGTCCATCTGTTGGAACCGCGCTTCAACCGCCGCGACGGTAGCCGGGCCGCCCGCCTTGACGAACTTTTGCAGGTTGGCCAGTCGTTCGGGGACCGGATCGATTGAACAACCGACCACCTGCGATTTGACCAGCGTCCGCAGGGCCACCACAAGATCGTCTAAGCGTATGACGGGCCGTCCACTCTCGACACCAATCATGCGACCGACCGCATCCGGAACGAAACCGTCTGCGGGCCCGGCGATCACCAGATCCTTGTCGTCGGGGAACACGAAGATGTTGTCGATCCGTTGCAGCCCGGCGAGAAAGAAGACTTCGTCGGGGATCGGCTTCCCGTCCTTCAGGCACTCGTCGATCTTCTGCTCCAACCGGACGAGTGAGACCAATCGTTGGGAACTGGCCTTGGTGATGTCGGTCGATAAAGACTTCTTCGCCGCCGCCTCACGCCGTTTCTTGTCGAGCGTTCCCGAAGCCTCATTTGCGATGGCGAGGCTGACCACGCCCTGGGCATCAATCTTGATCCCGCCCGCGTTGTTCTGATTGTTGTTGTTATTGTTCCCCTGCGCGATCGCTTCGGAGACGAACGTGCTGCCGACAACAATCAGTAGGCCCCAAGCCACGATCACCGACGACAACGAACGGATTTGCCTAAACATGATTCGCCTCCGAACTGAGACAATGACCAGCCCGCCGCACGTATCGTACTCGGCTGCACGGCGGATTGCAGCCGGTTTGATTTCTTAGGCTGGGCACTCTGGCCGCCCAGCTTTGACGTTGAAGAACGGTCGGGCAAGAGTGCCCACCATCCAGATGACGACGGTATCGACAACCACAGAAAACCCCGCGATGATGAGTCGCGGGGTTCTTTCGTTGGTTCATGGAATCCGGAAATGATGGAACACTGGGTGGATGTCGAACTGAGTCAGGGCGAAGCGGCGGTCTTTGGGGCGATCACCGTGATTGTCTTGCTCTGCATCTACGGCCGTCGCTGGCTGCGAGGCCGCTAAACTTCTGACCCACGCGGTTCAGCCACTATCCAGATGACGTTGCTCACGACGGCATCACGCTCAGCGAGACACTTTGAATCTTGTTTTGACCCGACTTCTGGAACGGACGCGGCATCGGTTGAGCGATTCCGTTCGCGTCGATTGTCCGACAGCGCAGCTCGTACTCACCCGCCGCGACATCCGTCAGCAACACGGCCCAGTGCGCGAGAGTATTCCTCATCGGCCACGTCAGCGGGCGGTTGGTTGCCGGGTCGAATCCTCGGACGTTGGCGGGCAGCGTTCCCTCGGGAAGCGTCTTCCACGTCGTCGGGGCCGGTATCAGATCGGCGTCGCGCCACGGTGCCGTCGTGTAGTGAGGGTCTTCCTTCGGCCAGTCGGTTCCTTTGGGACTCAGCCAGTACTGGACCTTGCTCAGTCCCGACATGCCGACTTGGATCAACCCCGTGATTGGTAGCGGCTCGCCCATCTTCGCCTTCTCCGGATACGACAAGACGCGGGCGAACGTCTTCATCTGACTGTCCACGTCGTTGTTGCCGTCGGCATAGGTGTCGTTGGCGAAGGGAGCGTTCGTCAGCGTGATTCGCTGCAACCACTTCACCGATTTGAAGCCGTAGGCGTCGGGGACAAGGATTCGCACTGGGCCACCGCGCTTGCCGGAGAGCAACTCGCCGTTCTGCTTGTAGCACAGGATCACCGGATGTTCGCCGGGCGGATCTTCCAGCACGCGGCCGATGGGGAGCGAGCTGCGGAAGATCTGCTTGGGGTCATCGTTGTGATAGCCGTGGTAAAACAGTCGCCGCACGTTGGCGCTGGGCTTGGTCAACCAGACGACTTCGCGCAGCGGCACGCCCTCCCACAGTCCCATGCCCAACGGCGCGCCCATGTTGTTGCAC
>JAYUFF010000030.1:0-2940 GCA_043738825.1 Schlesneria sp. | reverse complement strand
ATGTCGCCAATGAAACCAAATGCCGTTCCTTTCGTCCTGTGCGCGTTGATCACACTTCAAGAGAATCACCACCGGTTGAATGCCGCCGAGCATCCGGTCCCGGAGAGTCCGCTGTGGCTGACATATTCCGGCGACAAGGGGCCGGGGGCAGGCAAGCACATCGTCCTGATCGCGGCGGATCAGGAATACCGCAGCGAGTTTTCGATGCCGATGCTGGCGCGGCTTCTGGCCAAGCATCATGGGTTTCACTGTACCGTCCTGTTCAGTCTGAATCAGGACAACGATGTCGATCCAACGCAGAAGATTCGGTGGCAAGACAAGTCCGTCACTCACAACATTCCCGGCCTCGAACATTTGGAGAAGTGCGACCTCGTCATCTTGTTCAGCCGACTCATTTCCCTGCCGCCCGAGCAATTGAAGCACATCTACAACTACCTGGATTCCGGAAAGCCGATCATCGGCATCCGCACCGCCAACCACGGCTTCATTGATTTCGACTACCGGAAGGACGGCAAGAAGATCGACTTCGGCGAAGCCGTGCTGGGTGGTTCATTCCGCAATCATCATGGCCGCTGGCAGCAGGATTCCACTCGGGGCATCATCGTGGAGCAGAACAAAACTCATCCCGTTCTGAAAGGTGTCAAAGACATCTGGGGCACCTCGGATGTCTATCGCACCTACAAGGAAGGCGGCAGCCTCTCCGAAGGTTGTCTGCCGTTGGTGGACGGCCAGCCGCTGATGGGTCGCAAGCACGATGACGCAGTGAATGCCGAGCTGATTCCGCTACCGGTCGCCTGGGTGAGAACATGGACCGGAAACGCCGGACACACCGCGCGAGTCTTCCATGTCACGATGGGAAGTGCCCAGGATTTTCAAAGTGAGGGGCTTCGCCGCCTGTCTGTGAATGCGGCCTACTGGTGCTTACACCTGGAAGCCGACATCAACGACAAATCCTGCATGGATCTTGTCGGCGAATACAACTCACCCGACAGCGGCTTTGCCTACAAGCAACTCAACATCGTGCCGCGTAAACCCAGCTTCTACAAATAGGGGCGCGATTGGATGCGCAAATCGGAGAGGTTTGAGTTGTCAGAGAAGTCGCAGATGACGAACGAATGTCCGACCATTGGATGAGGAGCCCCGTGAACTTGGGACATTTCTTTCGCGAAACCAGTTGGTTGTTCGACGAGCCGTGCGAGATAGACTCGCTGCCGGTTTGCCAGAGAGTCCTTTCGATCGCGAGGTCTGTGCATGTTGTTTCGCCTTGTGTTGTTGACCGCCTTCTGTCTGACGGCTTGGTGTGAACCGCATGTTGTGCGGGGTGCTGAGTCGCCGTTTTCACTGGCGACGTTTTCGGTGGAGGTGACTCCGCCGATCGGGCATCCGTTGCAGGGGAATCTTGGGGTGAAGCCGACGACGACGATCGTTGATCCGCTGCTCGCGCATGGGGTCGTGATCTTGGGGGCGGGTGAGCCAATCGTTATCGTGTCGGTCGATTGGTGCGGGATCGGCAATGACGCACACGATCTGTGGCGCGACAAACTCGCGGCGGCGGCGAAGACGAAATTTGAGCGAGTGCTGGTCTGTGCGATTCACCAGCACGACGCGCCGTACGTCGATCTCGAAGGGGAGCGACTGTTCGCCGCGCAGAAGCTGGGCAAGAGCACGCTCGATCTGGAGTGGCACGAACGGACGGTCGATGCGGTGGCGGAGGCGCTGGCGGGGTCGCTCAAGGAGGCTCGGCCGCTGACTCACATCGGGACCGGTGAGGCCGTTGTCGAGAAGGTCGCTTCCAATCGGCGCGTGTTCGGTGAGGACGGCAAGGTGGCGATGTTTCGCGGCAGCGCGATGAAAGACCCGCGCGCGGCCGAAGCCCCGGAAGGCTTGATCGACTCGAAGTTGAAGACGCTGAGTTTTTGGAACGGCGACAAGGCGTTGGCGTCGATCAGCGTCTATGCGACGCACCCGATGAGCTACTACGGACAGGGCGAAGTGTCGAGCGATTTTCCCGGCCTGGCTCGGCGACGACGGCAGGCGGACGATCCGGACGTGCTGCATTTCTACGCCAACGGCTGCGGCGGAAACTTGGCGGCGGGCAAGTACAACGACGGCTCACCGGCGATGCGAGTGGAACTCGCCGAGCGACTGTATCGCGGCTGGAAATTGGCGTGGGAGCAGACCAAGAAACATCCGCTCAACGCGCTGACGTTTCGCTCGATCGCGTACCGACTCGAACCGCGAGACACGCCGGGTTTCCAACTCCACGATTTGCAATCACTGCTGACCGGCGAGCAACAACCGATCGGCGAACGACTCCGAGCCGCCTTCGCCTTGAGCTGGCGCAAGCGCTGCGACGCGGGACGAAAGCTCGACTTGCCGATGGTCGATTTCGGAGCCGCTCAATTGCTGTTGCTGCCGGGCGAGCCGTTCGTCGAATACCAACTCTTCGCGCAGCAACAGCGTCCCGATTCGTTCGTCGTCACGCTCGGCTACGGCGACTACGGGCCGGTTTACATTCCCTACGACAAAGCCTACGCCGAAGGGGGCTACGAACCCGGAAGCTGGTCGTTCGTCGGCGTGGGTGTCGAGAAACAATTGAAAGACGCGATCACGGCGGCGCTGGCGGATGCGCCTGGCGTCGCGGGGCGTTCGCTGCATGTCGATCCTGTCACCGGAGACGACGCGCGGGACGGAATCGCCCAGCCGGTCAGGACGATCGCGCAGGCGATTCGACTGGCGCAGCCGGGGGACACGATTCACTTGCGACCGATCGTGTATCGCGATTGGACGGCGTTCTTTGACAAATCGGGCGAGCCGGGGAAGCCGATCACACTCGATGGGCACGGAGAGCCTGTGAAACAATTGGTTTTGCCGGATAGTAAGTTTTCGACCTTGCGCTAAACTTCGTTTGGTGAGTTCACGGTGGAACGGAGGTTGGAG
>JAYUFF010000029.1:0-2949 GCA_043738825.1 Schlesneria sp. | reverse complement strand
ATTCGTCGAGCCTCTCGCTCCAATTTCTCGTTCGATGTCGCGTGCGGTTTGGTTGCAGTTTCATCTCGTTCTCACGCCGGTTATCTTCCGATTCATGCACGAGGTCACGCGAGTACCGAGGCGGATCGAGGCGGGCGACGATCGCGCCGCTGCCGCCGAACTGCTGCCGTTGATCTATGACGAACTCCGCCAACTGGCCGCCGCACGGTTGAGACACGAGCCAGCGGGACAGACTCTGCAGGCGACGGCCCTCGTTCACGAAGCGTACTTGCGGATCGTGGACGTTGAGTCGCCGCAATGCTGGGACAATCGCGGCCACTTCTTCGCTGCTGCAGCCGAGGCAATGCGACGCATCCTGGTCGAGAGTGCCCGGCGGAAGAACAGTTTGAAGCGCGGAGGCGAATGGTCGCAGCAGGAGTTGATCGATTCGCGGATCGCCGCACCGGAAGTGTCGCGCGACATCGAGGCTCTCGATGAGGCGCTCGATCAGTTTGCCGAAGTCGATGCGCAGGCGTGCGAGCTGGTCAAGCTGAGATGCTTTGCCGGGTTGACGCTCGATGAGGCGGCGTATGCCCGGGCGTGGCTGCACGACAAGATTTCTGGTGACTGACCTGAGTCAATGCTTTTTTGAAAGTGGGCAAGCTGTAGGGTGGGACCAGCGGCGTTTCGCCGCGCCGGCCCACCAGCAATTCGCGATGTTTCATGATGGTGGGCCGGCGCGACGAAGCGCCGCTGGTCCCACCCTACTTTCGGCTACTCGTCGTCGAACAGTTCCTTGTTGGTCTGCTTCTTCGTTTCGCGTTTGGCCTTCTTGAAATTGACGTTCTTGACGTAGTCGGGGTGTTCCGCGCGTTGCTTGCTGGACAGCAAGCCCTCGATGGTCAGGAGTTGGACGCGGGGATACTGCGTCTTCCCGTCGGGGCCGCCGTGGAAGATTCCGGCCGAGGCCGCGTCGGCCCGCATCTTGGCGGTCGGCTCGTTCAGCGAGATGAGCAGCGCGATGTCGGCCTGCTCGCGTTCGCGGACGTGGTTCAGAGCGCGGACATCGTCGGCCTTGAGTCCGCCGCCCTTCACGCTGACGACGATTTTGCGGGCATCGTCATCTTTGAGGTCGTAGAAGAACTTCAGGCCGTCGATCCCCGTGTCGGCTCCCTTCTTCTTCCCCTGGAACGGCTGAGCATCGACGAGCGAGACGGCCCACCACTGGAATTGATACTTGTCGCGCTCGGCCAGATTGCGAGCCGCGTCGAGGTCGCCGGGCGTGCCGTGGACTTCAAACTTGCAGCGCGCACCAAACGCATCCTTCAACCGCTTCTCGATCAGCGAGATGGCAAGGTGCGTGATGTCGATGCCGATCCACTTCCGCTTGAGTTTCTGAGCGGCATGCACGGCGGTCCCGCATCCGCAGAATGGATCGAGCACCACGTCACCCGTGTTGCTGCTGGCTTCGATGAGTCGCTCCAAGAGCGCGAGCGGCTTTTGCGTGGGATAGCCGAGACGCTCGGCGGCTTGCGCGCCAATCGGGGGGATATCAGACCAGACGTCCGCGATGGCCATCCCGTGTAACTCGTCGGCATACCACTTCAGACGCGGAGTGCCCTCTCCGTCCTTCGGCCAGAAAATGACTCCTGCGACATCCAGTGCGTCAAGACGCTCCTGAACGGTGTCGCCGGCCAATTCGTGGCGCTCCATCACATCGCCCGGAACGGCCCAATGCCTGCCGACGCTGGTCGGATCAATGCCTCTCCACGGCTTGCCACTTTCACCGCCGCGAACGCCTGATCCCGTGAGGCTGATTGCCTGGAATGAACGACCTTCGTCGTCCGTTTGCTTGAAGTGCTTGGATACATAGCTGCTGGTGTGAGCCATCGTCGGAAACGTCCAGACGAACTGCTCCGTCTTGGAATAGAAGAAGATCGTGTCGTGAATCGGCCCCCAGCGTCTGGTGCCGCCGTGAGCGCCAGTCCGTTTCCAGATGATTTCATTTTGGAATTTTTCTTTCCCCATCACCGCATCGAGCACGATTTTCAAATAGTGCGAGGCGGTCGGGTCGCAGTGGAGATAAAGCGAGCCGGTTGGTTTGAGGACGCGATGCATCTCCAGCAGACGCGTGGACATCATCACCAGATACGCCGTCATGTCGTTATGTCCGAGGAACGCCACGAGGGCTTGAATCATCAGCGCGACATCTGTGTTCTTGTGCTTGAGTAGATCATCGAGTTCGCGAGCCGCCTGATCGCCCCATGACCATGAGTCCTTGAACGCCTCAATCTGTGCCTCGCTACGATGCCCCTTCGGCGATTTGAACAGCAGGTTGTAGTCGCGCTTGGAATTGAACGGCGGATCAAGATAGATCAGATCGACCGACTCGTCGGCGCTCTCCCGCAGCACTTGAAGGTTGTCACCAAAATAGAGTTGATTCATCGCAGGCCCGTCTCTCGCCAAAAGGATTCCGTTCACGCTTGCAGAGCATGGGTTCTTTCGACGACAAGTCAAGCCGGGATGCGAAGTGCATGGTCGGCGAGTGACAGTACAGTACGATGGATTGGCCGGGTTCGACGAACAGGCTCCGTGATCGGATCGCTCCCTCCTCACAACGGACTGCCAGCCGATGAAACGTCGCCGCCAGAAACATCCCGATCTGAATGCCGAGTCCAGCTATGTCTGCGAGTCGTGTGGCGAGGAGATTGTCGTGCCGATCGATCCCTCACAGGGATCGTCTCAAGAGTACGTTGAAGACTGCCCCGTCTGCTGCGTTCCCAACGTGATCTCGGTCGAGATCGAGGACGATGGCGAGGTCCGCGTCTGGGCGACTCGCGAATGAGCTTCCGATGGTCTTCGGCGAGCTTCGTTTGGCGCGGAGTTGGCCGTGCGTGATGCCTGCCCTCGGACTCTGAGGCGAACGGCAAGAAAAATCCTGCCGAAGAGAGAAGCCTGACGCGCAAGCGA
>JAYUFF010000028.1:0-2951 GCA_043738825.1 Schlesneria sp. | reverse complement strand
GAAGCGTTTCGGAAGCTGCTGCAACCGATTCTCCGTCGCTGGTGGTGAACACTCGCAAGTTCCACCACACGCTGCGCGATGGCGTCGAAGTCGCTGTCAGTTTGTATCCAACAGATATCGTCACTTAGCAGCCTGTTGAAAAAGCGGAGTGTTTGGTGGTGAGGGATGGTCGGTCGAGTTTGAGTTTGCCGAGCCAGTCGATTGTCGGTCGGGCCGGGGCTTCGTGGTTCGGAGGGATGCGGAAGGCTCGGGTCGCATCCAGGAGCTTCCACAGCGCGTTTTGGAACGCACAAACGACCGTCCAGAGGGCCAACAGCGCGGCCGAGAAGCTGCGCGGCTGGCCCGTTCCCACCAGCGTGCGCAGGATCAGGCCGAGGTTGTGGGAGGCGGCTCGCAGTTGATACCAGATCTTCACCTTGTCCATCCCGCGCACCGTCACGCGGCGACTGCCCAATGGCACTTACTTTACTAACCCGCAGCGTAAGCGAGGGCGATGACAAGAGGCGTTTTCCTTTGTTTCCCTCGCTGACACTTCGGGTTACTGGGGTAAAGTAAGTGCCATTGGGCGTCAGCCCCCGGACTCTTCACGACAGAAGCCCGGGGGCTGACGCCGCCCGGCTCACCAAGAATGTCTCATCGACGACCGTGTCAGGTATAAGTTTGGCCGCAAAATGTGCAAAGTGCGCAAGAGGACGACCGGATGGTGGCGACGCCCGAGTGGACTGAAAACGATGAGACTTCCGCCGGTTCGCGCCGCACGGCCAGCCTGTTGCTTGTCTTGATCGCCGTCTCCCTCCACGTTGCGGCGTTGCTCAACGCGAAGCCGTTGCAGAGCGCGAATGATCGCTCGCGGTGGTGTACGGTCTGGTCGCTCGTCGAACGAGGCACCTTTCGAATCGACGAGATCCGCCAGCGACCGGGCTGGGATTCGATCGACATCATTCACGATGACGGCCACTTCTACTCGACCAAACCACCGCTGCTGACGGTGATCGTCGCGGGCCTGACGTGGTGCGTGACGCGAGTCACCGGCTGGACGCTGCTCGACGACACGCACTCGGTCACGACGGCCGTGCTGCTGATCGTCAACATCCTGCCGTTCGTGGTCTCGCTCTGGCTGCTGAATGCTGTGCTCAGCCGCCACGCGCGAACCGGCTGGTGCCACCTGTTCGTGCTGTGTACTGCGGCCTTCGGCACGCTGCTCACTCCGTTCCTGATGACGTTCAACAATCACACGGTTGCGGCGGCGGGAGTGATGGTCGCGCTGTTTGCTTTGACGAGGCTGCTGTCCGACGAAGCCCCGCGCGGCTGGACGTTCGGATTGTGTGGCCTCGCGGCGGCTTGGGCCTGCGCGAACGAACTGCCTGCCGGGGCGTTCGGCCTCGCGACGTTCCTGCTCGCGTGGAGGCGTTCACCTCGGCAGACTCTTTGCTGGTACGCGACCGCCGCGCTGGTGCCGCTGGCGGCACTCGTCGTTACGAACGTCATCGCCACCGGAAGTTGGAAGCCCGCCTATGCGAGCTATGGCTCGTCCAAATACAACTTCGTCATCGACGGCGTGCCGAGTTATTGGATGAACCCGCAGGGAGTCGATCGCAATCTCGACTCGCCCCTGATGTACTTCATTCACTGCACGGTGGGCCATCACGGCATCTGGTCGCTGTCGCCGATCTTCCTGCTGTCGATCATTGGCTGGCTGATGAGCCACCGCGTGCGAGACGCCGCGTTGCGGAGCGTGCTGCGCTGCGGAGCCGTTCTGACGGTCGTCGTGCTCGCGTTCTATTTGACCCGCACCCAGAACTACAACTACGGCGGAGTGAGCTGCGCTCTGAGATGGTCGCTCTGGTTGACGCCGTTCTGGTTGATGGCTCTCATTCCGGTTCTCGATGCGACCGCGAGAAGCATCACGATGAAGTCGATCGCATCGCTGTTACTGGTCGCTTCCATCGTGTCCGCCTGGCTGCCGGTTCCCAACCCGTGGCAACAGCCGTGGCTGTTCCACCGCATGGAAGAGCGGGGCTGGATCGACTACCACGAAGAGCCGACTCCGTTGCCGAGACCGCTCTGGACGTGGTTCGCTTCGCTCCCCGAGGTCTCCGAAACGGCTGCCGATTCGCCGTGGATCGAGTTCATTTCGTCAGCTCCCAACGGCCAGACTTCGCGGTTGCGACTGACCTGCCGGCGCGAGGGCACTCAAGCAGAGGCCGGTGGACTCGTCGCGGTGGACGTGATGCAGACCAACACACTCGGCCAGCAGGGCGAATCGAGAACCCTCCTCATCGACGCGGCCCGCTTCAATGCCGGTGCCGCTCCCGCCGAGTTCCTGCGCTGGCGTGACGCTGCAATTACTCCCGAGCAGCAGCAGGCGGACTTCACGTTCGTGCGCGGGTTGCCACTCAAACAGGAGTTCCGTCCCGGCGTGGTGCGATACTTGAAAACGCCGTTGCGACGCGACGCCCTCCGCTGCCAGCGTGCCGCCGCTCAAGTTAAGCATCCCACCGAAGCCGGCAAACCCCCGTTGAGGTATCGCTGCGACGTGTGGCTCTGCGATGAGGTGCCGTTCGGCGTGGCTCAATTCGAGTTTCAAGTCACCACCGCCGACGGAGGTACGCTCCTGCATCACGAACGCTGGACGGTCACGGCTGGCCAACCGGCTCCGGCAAGTTTGCGGAAGGTTCCAACTCAGAAGTAGGCGTCCTGATCTGCATGCCACGTCATCGCCGCAGGCAATCCCGATCTCCAATCCGAACCTCTGACAACACAGTTTCCGACAAAGCGTGGCCTCGCGCGAACGCGAATTGAAACTTGCCTGTCCAGTCGCTAACTTCCGCACTCCTTGAACCGAAGGTTGAGATCGCGAGCGCGTAGCTCAGTTGGTAGAGCAACGGACTTTTAATCCGTAGGTCCTGGGTTCGAGTCCCAGCGCGCTCAATGGTTTGTCACCCGTCATC
>JAYUFF010000027.1:0-7788 GCA_043738825.1 Schlesneria sp. | reverse complement strand
GGCCAATTGGCCACCGTTGGCAAACTGCTTGGAAATCTGCGAGGTGAATGCGCCGGTCTCATTGGTGTTGATGAGGTTCGGAAAGATCTTGCTGTTCGCGTACTGCTCGTTGCGGCCGAAGCTCATCGTGCTGGTGATGTTCGCGTCGAAGTCGGCCAGAGCCGCCTCCACACCGCGACTACCAATCAGGAAGCCGGTCTCGCGCAGAGCAGGGTCGTAAATCGACGGACTGTTCTGAGACAACTGCGGGTTGGCGCGAGTCCGGATCATCTTGTTGTTGGTGAGGGCGGTTTGGATGGCCTCCATCAGAGACATGTCCCTGACTTCGTCGTTCGTCCGTTCGCGAAGTGTATGCGGTTTGAGCGAGTAGGCGACCTCTTGCGGCGTCGGTTGATCGACGTTGGAATACTCGACCGCCTGTGCCTTGTCCTTGTAGTGCTGGAGATCGGCCTCACCGAGATTGTGAATCGTCTTGGGCGAACGACAGCCGACCAAGGCCCCACAGACCATCAGTGCGTTGATCCAGCGAATGGAACGACCCCACCTCATCATCAGACGGCTCCCTGCGGCCTCCCCGGATTGATTCCTCGCGCGTCGAACCGCCTCGATGATCGAGCCACCCGCGACTCAGTGACCACCGGCGCAACCGATATCTTCGGCGCGGGAGGATTATCTCGCAGCATCAGTATCGGCGTCAGAACCGGCAGACCTTCACGCATTCGAGACGAAGAGAACGCGCTTCCCACGGAATGACCGGCAGAATCAGCAGCGACTCGGGCCAACCGGAATCACCCACCGGTCGGATCAGCCGGAGTGGCGACGGCAAGGTCGGCAGGCTGAGGCAAACGGCAGGAATTGTTTGACCCACACCAACCCGAAGTGTGAGCGAGGGGACTGCGGCCTGATCCCCTCGCTCACGCTTCGGGTGAGTGTGAGCGAGTCGATCATTTTCTGCGGATCGCCCTACAGAAGAGGCCGCTCGATATGATGCCGCCTCGCAAGGAAACGGCCATCATTGACGGAGACAACTCGTGTTTGATCCTTCGGAAGATTTGCTGCAACCGCACTCGCGCTGGATGCGTGCGGCGCTCGACTCGGCGCGGCAGGCGTTCGAGGAGGGAGAAGTCCCGATCGGCGCGGTGATTGTCCACGGCGACCGCATCATCGGTGCAGCGGGCAATCAGCGCGAGCAGCTCCGCGATCCGACGGCTCACGCCGAAATGATCGCCATCACGCAGGCGGCCGAATCGCTCGGCTCGTGGCGTTTGCTGGACTGCACGCTCTATTCGACACTCGAGCCGTGCCCGATGTGTGCCGGGGCGATCGTGCAGGCTCGCATCCCCACGGTCGTCTACGGAACAATCGACGAAAAGGCCGGGGCGTGTCACACGCTGTACCAGATCACCAGCGATGCTCGATTGAATCACCGGGCCACCGTGATCGGCGGTGTCTTGCAGGACGAGTGCCGAGAGATTCTGCGAGAATTCTTCGCCCATCAGCGTTCGCTCGGAAAAAAATGAGTCGGCTCGGGCGGCTTCCGGGTTTAACAGGATCAGAATTGCTCGCCGAACGGGCCAATCGGACGCTAGAATTGCGACGCGGCGGGGCTGACCACTCGTCCGCAGACGTTTCGACTTTCGGGAGAGAGCCTTGATTCCAGATGATCTGCTGTCGTCGCAAGAACCGATCCTGCTGGAACTGGCCGCCCTCCAGGACCAGGACGTTGCGCACAGTGGATCCAGATGGCCGGGGCGTCTGTTTGGAATCGCCCTCAGCATCATTTTCCATCTCTGGTTGATGGTGACGCTGGCCGACGTGGCCTTTGAACTCCGCGCCCCACTCTCCACCGAACCGATTGAATCCAACTTCACAGAACTACCGCCGCGCGAGGAGCCGATCGAACTCAGCGAAATTACGCCGGAGTACGAACTGGCCAATCCCAACGATCGCGAGATGGAAGTCCGCAAGTCCTTGAACGCAGTGTCACTCGGAATGGAGATTGCCAAAAATCCGAGGAGCGAGGCGGCTCCCACCCCGCTGCTGGACTTGAATCCCGAAGGCCAGCGGCCCTTGATGTACGACATTGCTCAGGGGCAGAACCTGAGTCAGACAATGGTCGTCCACGGAACCACCGGCGAGGGCTTGATTCAGATCGAGTCTGCCTTGGATCGCGTGACGTGGGAGATCGCTCAGAATTTGCAGGAACACAAGGTACTCGTCGTCTGGTTGATTGATGCTTCGGGCAGTCTGGCACCGCAAAGGCAGTTGCTTCAAAGACGTCTCAAGCGAATCTATGGCGAACTCCATGCACTGGAGCTGACCGAACAGATTCCCCGTCTCGACCGTCCGATCCTCAGCGGAGTCGTGGCGTTCGGCGCAAAGACCACGTTCATGACGAAGGAGCCCACCGACAAGTTCGACGACATTCTGAGTGCGATTCAAAACGCACCCATCGACGAGTCGGGGATCGAGAATGTCTTCACGGCCGTCTATCAGGTGATGGAGGCTTGGAGCAAGTACCGGACAGACAAGGGTCGTCGCATTTTGTTGGTGACCGTCACCGATGAAGCCGGCGACGACTATGGCCCGATGATGGAATTGGCCATCACCAAGTGTCGGCATTATGAGGCGAAGAACTACGTGATCGGTCCGGCCTCGCCATTCGGACGGCGCAAGGGCCTCGTCCCCTACGTCGCTAAAGAGAATGGCCAGACCTATCAGATTCCCGTCGATCTCGGTCCCGAAACCGTGGTCGTCGAGTCCGTCGATCTGCCCTTCTGGTATGAGGGGCCTCAGTACACGTACCTGTCGTCGGGCTACGGGCCTTACGCCCTGTCGCGGCTCGTCAACGAGACCGGCGGCGTGTACTTCATGACCAACATGACGACCACTGCGGGGCTGAGCACCGTCGGCGATTTTGACGCGGGTCTGATGAAAGCCTACGTGCCTGACTACCGTTACAGTTCTCCTGACCAATTCATGAAAGACCTGATCAAGTACCCGCTGCGCGCGGCCGTGGTCGGTGCGGCGGAGTACAGCCAGACCACGAACCTGCGCGCGCAGGGGACTCCGCAGATGGAGTTCCGTGTCCAGTCGAACAACTTCCGACAGTCGTTCGCCGATGCGCAACGCTCCGCCGCCATCAGCAGTCTCGCGATCGACAACATCCTGGTGCGGATGCCTCCCAACGTGGACAAGCTGTACGCCTCCGAGCCTTCCGCGCGCTGGCGGCTCGCGTTCAGTTTGAACTACGGCCGACTGCTCGCTCAAAAAATCAGGGCCTTCGAATACAACTCGGCACTCGCGCAGCTCAAGACCGGCTATTCCGAGGCCGACATCCAAAACAAGGTGAATCACTTCCTCCTGCGGCCCAGCAGGGAGTTGACCTACGCTCCGTCGCTCAAGAAGCAGGTCGGTATCGCGGAGGCTCACCTGCAACGAGTCCTCGACGAAGCGCCGGGAACGCCGTGGGCCATCATGGCGTCACGCGAACTTCGCGACGGCTTCGGCATCAAGCTGATCGAGCGTTTCATTCCACCGGCACCACCCGCCGCAAAGAACGAAAACACGAAGGCCAAGCCCGCCCCCAAGTTCGCCAACGAACAAAAGAAGGTCGCGACAAAGCCCACTCCCAAACCAACCCCGCCGGTTCTGCCCAAGTTGTGAGGAGGCGGTTGGCCATCTGTGAATGGTCGGAGGGTTACGGGACAAACGCCGTGAACGTGAGGCCGAACGTGTCGGCGACCGGCTTGTTGGTGATGCGACCCTTGTGCAGGTTGACCGCGTTGGCAAGGCCGGGATCGGCGGAGGTCGCTCCGGCCAGACCGAGGTTCGCCAGGCGCAGCACATACGGCAGCGTGACGTTGCACAGCGCGTGAGTGCTCGTGCGGCCGACGGCTCCCGGCATGTTGGTCACGCAATAGTGAACGATCCCATCGACCACGTAGGTCGGGTTCGAGTGCGTCGTCGGGCGAGTCGTCTCGACGCAGCCTCCTTGATCGACCGCGACATCGATGATGACGGCTCCGTGCTTCATCAGCTTGAGATCATCGCGCGAGACGAGCCTCGGCGCGCGAGCACCCTCGACCAGCACGGCTCCGATTACCAGGTCGGCCAGTTGGAGCTGTTCGCGAATGTTGTGACGATCGCTGAAGACCGTGTTCACGTTTGGCGGCATGATGTCTTCGAGATACCTCAGCCGATCGACGTTGATGTCGAGGATCACGACATCCGCCTGAAAGCCAGCCGCGATGCGCGCCGCATTCTTCCCGACGACGCCTCCCCCCAAAATCGCGATGTGAGCGGGCTGCACGCCCGGCACACCGGCCAGCAAGATGCCTCGGCCCAATTGAGGCCGTTCGAGATACTTGGCCCCTTCTTGAATGCTCATGCGGCCGGCGACTTCGCTCATCGGAGTCAACAGCGGCAGGTCGCCCTTCGCGCCTCGCACGGTTTCGTACGCGACGGCCGTGATGCCTGTCGCCGCGACGCTCTTCGTCAAGTCTTCGCTGGCCGCGAAATGAAAGTAGGTGAAGACGATCTGCCCCGGCCGCAGCAACGGCCACTCGGTGGACTGCGGCTCCTTGACCTTCACGATCAAATCGGCGGCCGACCAGACTTCGTTGGCCGTCGCGACGATCGTGGCTCCGTTGGCGGCGTACTGATCGTCGGCGATGCCGCTCCCCAAACCGGCTCCGGTTTCGATGAGCACCTGGTGACCAGCGCGAGTCAATTCGTCCGCGCCTACCGGCAGCATGGCGACTCGGTACTCGTCCGATTTTACTTCGCGAGGAACGCCGATCTGCATGAGGCACCGGTAGAGAGAGGAGTCAGGGGTCGAGAAACAGGGGTCAGGGGTCGGGCGGACAGAAGGAAGTTGAACTTGCATCTCCAAATTTGCTGACGCCTGACTCCTGATCCCTGACTCCTGCCCTCTCATTCTTCCTCACGAATGTCGCCAGCGGATTGCGGCGCGGACCAGCAGCAGGCCGAGGCCCAACAGTGCGAGGCCCGCTCCGCCCAGCAGCGAGGCCGTCGTGGCGAGGGGAAGTTGCAGGGCCGCAGCCAGTGGCTCGATGACCGCGAACGATTGACGAGCGACTTCGTGACTGGCCTTCGACTTCGAGTCTGCCGGCTTCTGACGGGCGGCGGCCGGCGGACGCTTGGCCGATTTCAACAGGGAGTCGTGTGAATCGGGGGAGTGCCACGAATCCGCCGGCGTTCGATCGGCGAGGCGGTCCTGCGGCGATGAGTTCGCCGGGCCACTCGGCTCGGTCAACTGAATCGAATCGACCGGAAGTTCGTTGGAACGAAAGCCGGTCAGTTCCACGGTGACGGCCGGGATCACTCGCTGATGACCGTGAGCCGTCTCGTCCGTTTGCCGAGCCGTATGAGCAAGGTCTCGCAAGTCGGGAGGCAGCGACGCGGCAGTGGAATTGTGCGAACCACTCGTTCCGTTGCCGACCCCTCTCGCGAGTGACAACATTGGCAACACCGAGTCGGGTTCAGACGCCGATTGCCAAAGCATCGGCTCGGAGTATCCCACGATGTGTCTGCGCGGCGCTGGCTGAGACGGCAGTGCCGCAGCCTGCAACAAGGCCGCTCGCACATGATCAGGCAACACGCGATGCTCGCGCAGCCGGACAACTTGCCGCTCCTTTGGTATCGGCTCCGATTGGGTGACTGCCTGCTGCTCTGGAATGACTGTCTGCTGCTCCGAGCTCTCCGTCCGTTGTACAGGAACGAACGTCGGCCGTGCTGAAGACTTGGGGGAGTCGGTCGATGACATCCAGCCGTCGATCGGCTCGGACGATTCGATGGACCGCACTTGCGGCGCAGGATCGGGAGTCTCTGCCTTGGCAGCAGGCGCGGGTCTGACGGGCTGCGCCGATTCCGTCGTTGGAGAGCCAGAGACCGTATACGCCCCGCCGGGGTTGAGCGAAGCGGCTTTCTCCAGTCGGCGTCTCAGTTGAACGACTCGTTGCCTCTGGAAGCTGACTTCGGGGATGGGCGGTGTGTCGGCTCTTGTCGAGTCGAAAGTTGGTTCCGTTGAGGAGCCTTTCGGCTTCGCCTCAGACTGTTTGCCAAGCCGCAGTTCCTCGGCGAAGGCTTCGTACTCCCAAGCCGTATTGGGGCCGGGTGCGTTGGGCGACGATGGCGTTTCCTCGGCGAAGGTTTCGGCCCCCACCGGTTGAATCTCACCAGGCAACGAATGCGAGGCGGCCTCGACCGGCGGAGCAGACTGGGGCACGTTCGGTGGCTCGTTCAGTGAAGCTCCTGCGGGAGTGGTCACGGCCTCGGGCACCGTCGGCGGCGATTCGATCGGCAATCCGTTCGTGAACTCGACATCGAGCATTTCGGCGATCACCGCGTCGGCACTCGACGGAACAGCGCTGTCATCCGAGATCGTGCGCGAACCGTTCGCAGCCTCGTCGATCGAGTGCTCGGCCCGCGCGAGCACGCTGCGCCGAAATTTGATTGGTTTGTTGAGCGACACCGGTTCGGGAGCGGGCGTCGGTGGAAGTTCCTCGGCCCACGCCAGCTTGCTGTCGCGAGACTCGGCAGCGAATTCGGCCGGAGACGCGGTGGCAACTCGCGCGGCGATCACACGCGCGGCAACGGGCCGCTCTGCCACCAGAGGCTCAAAAAATTGCGGCGGCGACTCGGTGGGAATCTCGCGAGAACGCAGTGTCGCGGGTTGAGGCTGCGGCGCAGCCGCCGCCATCGTCGGCGCGACCGGCGTTGGAACAGTTCGCCTCGCCACGGCATCGCGTCGTGCGCGCAGATCGTTCGCAAACTGCGCCGTTTGCTCAGGAGAATAAGCCGTCGATGGACCGAGCAACTGCGATGAGGCTTCTGAAATCTTCGCGGCACGATCGGCCAGTTGAACAGCCTTGTCGAGTTCCCCCTTGTCGGCGTACACCCGGGCATCGGACATCAAGCGATGAATCGTCGAGGAGAAGCCGTTTGCGGTGGAGGCAGGCGTCGTGGCGGGAGCCGTCGCCGCTGCGGGCTTGGCTTTCGGTCGCGGCCACCACTCGCCTCGCACGGACTGTCCCGCTCCATAGGCCAGGCCGATCGTGGTCAGGCTCGCCACCGTGATGACACGCCAGTTGCGCGGCAGGCTAACGAGTCCTCGCTGATTCATGTTCGGTCCAGCCATTCGCTCACCCTTCGGCGACGCGAGTCCGTGTTCCCCGAGAAATGCCGACGGCACTTTCTCCCACGGATCGGATCGACCGCCGACCGTGAATGGCTTCAGCCGGTCATGTCGATTTCGTGGACTCGACGGGTTGTCGCGATGAGTCCGAAGAATCAGACCGCCTTGCCTGCCGCGAGGCCACACTCACCGAAGCCTTCGCAGTCGATACAGTCTGTCACGCAAATTCTGCCGGTCAGAGAAAGGCCGGCGAGACCCAGCCGCGAGCGATTCGCGCCGCTCGCCACTGTTGCGGTTGCCAAAGCTGACCGTGATCGTGACCGCAATACACCGCTTCGGCCCGAGTTGAACCGCTCGCTTGTCGCCCCGAGCGAATTCGCTAAACTCCTGCCGTTCGTGACGAACCCCTTCACGGACGAGGCTGTCCAACGAACGTTGGCACACTGTTCAACTGCTGCCGGGTTCAACTGCTACTGGCGGCCAGAGCCAACAATCACTGGCCGTTGTGACCAACGAACTTGGCAGACCGTGGCAAGGTAGCTCAGTCGGTTAGAGCACAGGCTTCATAAGCCTGGGGTCGCGGGTTCGAGTCCCGCCCTTGCTATCACGAAAAGCTCCTGTTTTCAGGG
>JAYUFF010000026.1:0-7791 GCA_043738825.1 Schlesneria sp. | reverse complement strand
CTGTTCATCCTCGGTACGACGGGTGAGGGGCCGAGTCTCAGTTATCGCCTGCGCTACGAGCTGATCGAGAAAACGTGCGAACTCGTGGCCGGTCGCGTACCCGTGCTGGTCGGCATCACCGACACGTCACTGGTTGAGGCGTTGGAGTTGGCGAAGTTCTCGCGCGACGCGGGGGCCGCCGCCGTTGTGGCCGCTCCGCCGTACTACTTCCCCGTCGAGCAGCCGCCGTTACTCACGTTCCTGTCGCGACTCGCCGACGACTCGCCGTTGCCGCTGTTTCTCTACAACATGCCCTCGTGCGTGAAGGCGATGCTGGTGTTCGAGACCGTTGAGGCACTGGCCCGCCACGCGAACGTTGTCGGATTGAAGGACAGCTCGGGCGACATGGCCTACTTCCGCCGCGCGCTCACGCTGCGCGAGAGCCGTCCCGACTGGACGATCCTCATGGGGCCGGAGCTTCTCATGGCCGAGTCGGTCCTCGCGGGAAGCGACGGCGGAGTGACCGGCGGTGCGAATCTGTTTCCGCGCCTGTTCGTCGAACTCTACGAAGCCGCCTCGCGCGGCGATCGGCCGGCAATGGACCGACTTCAGTCCGAGGCCGTCGCACTCGGCCGCATCTACAACGTCGGCGGCAGCGGGATGGCTCCGTACCTGTGCGGTCTGAAGTGTGCCCTCGAACTCGCCGACATTTGTTCGGGCCACCTCGCCGAGCCGTTCACGGCGTTCGGCTCGCGCGAGAGCAGCGAAGTCGAAGCGTTGCTCGACAAGATGGGCAGCATCCGCGCCGTGGCTTCGGCCAAAGCGAGCCACTGAAAACACCTCACGCGAGTTGGAGGATGTGTACTCTTGCCCGTCCGGCTTTCGTTCACGCGGGCGGCCAAGAGTGGCCATCCTCCCACAGACATCCCTCCCGCTCGCCTCGAATCTTCCGTGTTCCCGTCAACGTGAACGCGCGCGGGGCACATGCTGCCAGCTTGCGTGTGTGTCGGAGGGAACCAGCAGAGGCAGAAGGCGCACGAGCTGGCAGCATGCGCTACGGCGACGATCCGATCTTCCTCAATCAGCAGCGTTCGTCTACAGTCCCGCCGCGTTGGCTGACCTCATTTCTCGCGACGCCGCTTCTTCGATTCGCCCGCTTTGGTCTTCGCGAACTTCGTCACAAGGACGTGCTGCGATGTTCGGTTCGTTGTTGTTTGTGCTGTCCACGTTCGGCGCGGAGCCTGTCGAGACGCACTCTCTTGCGACGTGTGCGCGGCCCGTGACGAAGCTCGCTGCGCCGAAGATCGAGCACGTCGCCGGAGCGAATCGCTCGACCGACTGCCACCAGATCGCGCTGTGGTTGCGGCGGTGGGAGCAAACCGCGCGACATCGCCCTGCGCTATCGGCTGCACGGCGCGATGTCCTGCGGCACCGCGTCGAAACGACCGCGAACGCTCACGCCGCGACGGCCCTCGAACTGATGATCGGGCCGCTCGACATCCCAAAGCTGCGCGAGTCGTTTGTCTGGACGATCACCGACCGCGACGCTGGCCGAATCCAACTCGAAGCGACTCCGCGCGACGAGACCGAGCGATTGTTTTACGGCTCGATCCGCGTGTCACTCGACGAGACGGATGGTGCGCTGAAGCAACTCCAAGTCGCCGACCGCTCGGGTGAGACTCGCTTCGCGTGGAGAAACGACATCGCACCCGAGTCCTCACCGATCCAATTCGTCAGCGCGATCGAAGAGGCGGCGTCGCGGATCAGACTCGATGAGTTGCCCTTGCCGCTCGCGCCGTACCCGGTGAACAGCGCTCCCGCCGAGGAACACGACTGCGCCAATCGACGGGAAGCATCGCCTGACTCGTCCACGTCCAACGCCGCGCCGCGCGAACCAGCCACAAATCTATTGGCGTGGCTGCTCGGTCCAAGTGTTCCCGGAATGGAAACACCTGACCCGACGGAACCCTCCACGGTGACACCGGAACTCGAAGCGATCCTCTCTCAATGGGAAGCCGCTTCGCGCAGAACGAAAATTGTCCACGCGGCGTTCAAGCGGATCGTCTCCAACTCCGTCTTCGAGACTGAGAAACTGTCCGAAGGACGGATTACTTATCAGGCTCCCCATTCGATGACGCTCGTACTCCAAGGCGACAAGCTCGCGCGAGGCAGGGGCGGTCGCGGGAATGGCAAGAGAGGCAACCCCTATCGCTTGGAGGCTGACCGGTCGGAGACATTCGCTTGGACCGAGAACACTTTCATTTGGGCGAACGACGAAGACCAGACTTACGAAGTCGTTGAACTGCCGCTCAACGAACGCCCGCAGTCGATCATGTTGTTCAGTTGGCTGATCGGTCCCTTCCAGCAGCGGTTCCCATTTCTGTTTGAGATCCGCTCCGAACAGCTTCGACGAGAGTGGTCGTTGACGTTGACCAAGTCCACCGACGGAAAGACTGTGATTGAAGCGACACCTCGCACGGCGATGCTCAAGCTATGGTTCAGCCGCTGCTTCGTGAAACTCGACACGAAGGAATGGCGCATCGATGCGGTGAAGTACATCGATCCTACCCAGAACCTCGAAACGGTTTACCTCATCCAAAGCTGGCGAACGAATCCCGAAGGTACGACCGGATGGAACTGGGGGCCTGACTTCATCGACTTCAAGACTCGCGGTTACAAGCGGATTGCCCAGCCGTAGCATGTGCTACGGGCCGACGATGAAGACGGTGAGCGATTTGGGGCCGTGAGCTCCGATGACCAGCGACTGTTCGACATCGGCGGTCTTGGACGGACCAGCGATGAACGCGCCGAAACGGGGTTCGGTGAACGTGAGCCGTTCGTAGGCTTGGTGCATGTTGTGCAGCACGTCTTCGGCGCGGACCACGAAGGCCAGATGCTGGCACAGGAAATAGATGACGCGGTGTTTCAGACCGCGATCGTGAACCCAGACGGCGGCGTTTTCGGCCACGGCAAACTCGCCCGGCAACAGCGCGAAGTCGATGTCTTCCAGCGCGTGCGGGTCGTCGATCGCATCGATATCCACCGTCGAAGCCCCCGCGCCGGGAACTCGCGAGACCGTCTGTTTCACGGTGGCGTAGACCGGCAGCGATTCAAGTTTGCGGTTGATCGCCTCAATGTTCGGGACTCGCACGCAGCGACCGCCGATCATTTCGAGGACGCTGGCGAACTGAGCGATCGGGTCGGGGTACTCGATCCACGATCCGGCCAGATCGGGCAGCGGTGAGGCTTCGGGCAGGTGACGGCGGACGGCGGACAGGATCTCTTCGCGGGAGGACATGCACTCAACCAAGGTTTTGCGGAAGTCAGACGCAAGTCACCGCAATGCCGCTGCGCGGCCGGGCCTCGTGTCGCGGACGAGTCTACCGAATGACGGACGGGATTTCCCACGCCATCGGACGGCGACTACAATGGCCGCCGTCGTGGTTCAACTCATGACACCTGCGTTGAAGAAGACCCCTCACCCTAGTCCTCTCCCCGCAAAGCCGGGGCGAGGGGACCAGAGCAGACCGCAGGCACTCGCATTCAATGCCAATGCAATCCAGCTTCAATGCCAATGCAACCCAGCCGGAGATCGTCATGCCGTCCCCCTTTCCCGGAATGGACCCGTTCATCGAACAACAGGAGTGGGAGGACTTTCACGCCACGTTCAATACCGTGCTGCGCGAGCAACTTTCGTCGCGAGTCGAACCGCGGTATATCGCGCGGGTCGAGCGACGGGTCTATGTGGAGGCTCCGCCGCCGAACGACCTGCCCGCGCGTTGGGCGGATGTTGCCGTGATGCTGGTCGATCACGGTGAAGGGGGCCTCGCCACGGCAGAAGCCATTGGTGTCGAAACGGCGACCGAGGAGTGCGTGCTGCCGATGCCGGTCGAACGCCGCGAGACGTACCTCGTCATTCGCGAGCGGGAGACTCAAGAGGTCATCACGATCATCGAGACCCTGTCCCCCGCGAACAAACGGTCTGGGACGGGACGACGCGAGTACCTGTCGAAGCGCGAAACGATTCTGCAAAGCGAGACGCACCTCATCGAACTCGACCTGCTGCGCGGCGGTCTGAGACTGCCGACCGTGACGCCGCAACCTCCCGCCGACTACTACGCGATCATCAGCCGCTCGCACCTCAGACCCCGCGCGACGCTGATGCACTGGACGCTGCGAGACCCGCTCCCCACGATCCTCGTCCCGTTGAAGCGGGAAGACCCCGACGTGCCGCTCGATTTGCAGGCGGCATTGACGACCGTGTACGACCGGGCGCGATACCACCTGTCGCTGAACTATCATGGCGAGCCGACGCCTCCGTTCGACGAGCGGGACCGTGTCTGGGTCAATCAACGAATCACCTGATTGATCGGTCACCGTCCTGAAGTCCGGCTTTTCCGAAAGCCGGACTTCTCTCCGCACGGCAATCTCCCGGAGGGAAGTCCGGCTAACAAAGCTAAGCCGGACTTCAGACAAGGAACTCTGCACTGGACGCCTCGCAGTTCACCGCCTTCCGTCGGCAACTCATCCGTTGGTACGAGCGGCATGCGCGCGACTTGCCGTGGCGGCGCACGACCGATCCGTATCGAGTCTGGCTCAGCGAGATCATGCTCCAGCAAACGACGGTCGTGGCTGTCGTGCCGTACTTCGAGCGGTTTCTGGCTCGGTTCCCGACCTTGAACGATCTTGCAGCGGCCGATGAGCACGACGTGCTGCGGCTGTGGGAGGGACTCGGCTACTACAGTCGTGCCCGCAATCTGAGAAAGGCCGCGCAGGTCATCGTCCTCGAACACGACGGCGTGTTTCCCTGTGAGGTTGATGCGCTTCAGAAGCTGCCCGGCATCGGACGTTACACGGCGGGCGCGATCGCTTCGTTCGCGTTCGACCGCCGCGCGCCGATCGTCGAGGCCAACACGCTGCGTCTGTATTGTCGGCTGCTCGGCTATGCAGGCGACCCGCGCTCGACAGTCGGTCAGCAGACCTTGTGGTCGTTCGCGGAGGCGATTCTGCCGAAGACTCAACCCGGTCGGTTGAATCAGGCGCTGATGGAACTCGGTGCGACCGTCTGTTCACCGAAGCAGCCGGATTGCGAACACTGTCCGGTCCAGGCGCATTGCCGAGCGTTCGTCGAGGGGACTCAGTCCACCATCCCGCGCCCGGCGACTCGGCCCGCGATCACCGATGTGGTCGAGGTTTCAGTGGCTGTGCGTCGCGGAAAGAAGTACCTCCTCAGACGCTGTCCGCACGGAGAACGCTGGGCCGGACTGTGGGACTTTGTGCGCTTCGCGCTCGATGGTTCAACGATTCCCGCGCGCGTGGTCGCGGCGGTGCGAGAGCACACCAGTCTGAAGGTCGAACTCGGCCCGCAGCTTGCCGAACTGAAGCACGGCGTCACGCGCTACCGCATCACGCTGAAGTGCTTCGCGGCGGAAGCCGTGTCGGGCGAACTCCGGTCAGACGGCGAATGGCAGTGGGTCTCATCGAAGGACTTCGGCGACTACCCGCTGTCCGTCACCGGCCGCAAGTTTGCGAAGCTGCTCGCGGAGAGTTTGTTCTGACTGTGGAGGCGACCCAGACCGGAGATTCACGGACGCACGCTCGTGCTTTGTCACGTCTTGATCTTGGGGTAGCCACGCTCGCCAGAGCGTGGGGTCAATCCAGCGTCTCGCCCCCGTTCTGGCGAACGTGGCTACGACAACAACCCCCATTCTTAGCTGTGACAATTAGGGGTCTGGGGGCCGCAAACCGAATGAAACGCGTTGTCTTTCGTCATCAGGCCGGACGAACCCGCAGGGAGCGTTCGTCCGCGAGGCCGTTTTCCGAGCCACACGGTCGTTGCGAGTTGCACGCTCTCCCCACCCGCTGTCATTCTCATGCAACTTACCATTGCTTGCGGGATGAGAACTTCCGTTTCTTACCGTCGAGCCGACAGTTGGCTTCGTCCGTCTCAAGGATTCCGCACCGATGTTCTTCAATCCGCTCTCCTACTTCAGGCGTACTCGCCATCCCTCCGCAGCTCCCCTGGCCCACATGACGTTCGCCCACACATCGACCGGACGAACGATCATGAGGACCGGCGCGATTCTGAAACAGCAGATTTGGATCTGGCCAATCTTGGCCGTGATCGTGTTGTCGGCCGTCGGGTACAGCGTCAGCAGTGCGATCCGAACGACGATGAAGGAATCCTTTCGGTCTCAATTGCAGACATTGTTGAGCGTGGAAACGTCGATGCTGGAGACGTGGTTGCGCGTGCAGGCTGCCGGGGCGGAGACGCAGGCGAACAATCGGCAGGTGCGCGAGGCCGTGGAAAATCTGATCGCGGCCTCGGAAGGGACCG
The DNA here is from genome assembly GCA_043738825.1 of Schlesneria sp. GTDB lineage: Bacteria > Planctomycetota > Planctomycetia > Planctomycetales > Planctomycetaceae > Schlesneria. The sequence goes on along the minus strand of JAYUFF010000026.1, from coordinate 1,475 downwards.
CGCCCGAATCGACGGTCAAACCTCAGCCGGAGTTGATCGCCCAACTGGCGAAAGACCTCAGCTCCGGGATGGTCTCGCACAATTTCGTCGGTTACTTCGTGGCCAATCGTCAGAAGAAAATCCTCGCGGCCTCCAACCCCGAACTCATGGGTCTCACCGTTGCGGAATACGAAAGCTTCCTGACGCGCGCCCTGGACGGAAACACGACCGTCAGCACTCCCTTTCCCAGCATCTCGATGATGAAGGATGAATCGGGGCGGATGCGGACGGGCGTTCCGACGATGTTCGTGTGCGCACCGATCCGCGACAACGGCTTCCAGGTCGTCGGTGCTCTCGCCCTGCGCATTCGTCCCGAGCGAGAATTTACCGGCATCCTGCAACTTGGCCGCATCGGAGCTTCGGGCGAGACCTACGCCTTCGACAAGAAGGGGCTGATGGTCTCCAACGGCCGGTTCGACAACGACCTGGTGTTGCTCGGTCTGCTGCCGGATGTGGAGGGAGCGAAGTCGATCCTGAATCTGAGCCTGCGAAATCCCGGCGGCAACATGATCGAGGGATTCCGGCCGAAGGTTCGCCGGGCGGAACTACCGCTGACCAAGATGGCGACCAAGGCCACCGCTGGCGAATCGGGCGTCGATGTCGAAGGCTATCCCGACTACCGCGGTGTCCCGGTCGTCGGTGCCTGGACGTGGTTGCCCAAGTATGAAATGGGCGTTGTCACGGAGGTCGATTATGCCGAAGCCTTCCACCCGCTGATGATCGTCCAGTGGATGTTCGCGGGGATCTACACGCTGCTGGGTCTCAGTTCTGTGGCCATCTTCATCTTTACGCTGATCCTGGCCAGGATGCGTCGCGAGGCCCAGAAGGCCGCCATCGAAGCCAAGCAGTTGGGGCAGTACGTGCTCGACAAGAAACTCGGAGCCGGCGCGATGGGCGTCGTCTACAAGGGACATCACGCCATGCTGAGACGGCCGACCGCCATCAAGATGCTGAACGTCGATCTGGTCAACGATGCCTCGATCCAGCGGTTCGAGCGCGAGGTCCAGATCACCAGCCAGTTGAACCATCCGAACACGGTCGCCATCTACGATTACGGCCGCACTCCCGAGGGCGTCTTCTACTACGCGATGGAGTATCTCGACGGCATCGACCTGCAACAGTTGGTCGATCGCTACGGTGCTCAGCCGGAAGCCCGCGTCATCAAGATCCTCACGCAGATGTGCGGGTCGCTGTACGAGGCTCACTCGCAGGGATTGGTCCACCGCGACATCAAGCCGGCGAACGTCATGCTCAACCGTCGCGGCGGAGAACCCGATCTGGTGAAGGTGCTCGACTTCGGCCTTGTCAAAGCCATCGATGACCAGAAACAAGCCAGCGCTTCGACCAGTGGCATGACGGGGACTCCGTTGTATATGTCGCCCGAGGCGATTCAATTCCCGCAGTCGGTCGATGCGCGCAGCGACATCTATGCCGTC
>JAYUFF010000025.1:0-2959 GCA_043738825.1 Schlesneria sp. | reverse complement strand
CGAATCTCGAAGAACATTGGTTTGAAATTTACGGCAGAGTCGCGCTGACCGGCGAAACGATTCGCTTTGTCAACGAAGCGAAAACGATGGAAGGCCGTTGGTTCGATGTCTATGCCTTGAGGGTCGGCGCGCCGGAAAGCCGGAAGGTCGCCATCGTGTTCAACGACATCACCGAGCGCAGACAGTCTGAGGAAGCGTTGCGTCATATCGAACGCAGCCTGCGGTTCATCATGGACTCGATGCCGCAAAAAATCTTCACCGCCCAGCCCAACGGCGACATCGACTATTTCAACCCGCAATGGACCGAATTCACCGGCATGTCCGTCGAGCAAATGCAGGATTCGGGCTGGACGCGGTTCGTCCATCCCGACGACGTGGACGAGAAAACACGGCTCTGGCGGCAGGCGTTCGACACCGGCGAACCGTTCCAGTCTGAGCACCGCCTCCGGCGTGCCGATGGCGAGTACCGCTGGCACTTCAGCCGCGCGATGCCGATACGGAACGAAGCGGGACGGATCACGATGTGGGTTGGCTCAAACACCGACGTGCATGACATCAAGCTGGTCGAAGCGGAGTTGCAGGAGCAGGCGTCCGAGTTGTCCGACCTGCACCGCCGCAAGGACGAGTTTCTGGCGATGCTCAGTCATGAGCTGCGCAGCCCGCTTGCGCCCATCGCCAACGCCGTGGAACTGCTCGGTCTCCAACAGGGGGGCGAGAACCTGATCCAGCAGCAAGCCCGCAGCATCATCGAACGTCAAACGAGACACCTGCAACGTCTCGTGGATGACCTGCTCGAAGTCTCCCGCATCACCACCGGCCGAGTTCAACTTCGCCGAGAACGAGTCGTCGTGAGCCGCATCGTGGAAGATGCCGTCGAGACCGTGCGCCCGCTGATCGAACAACGCCACCATGAACTCACCGTGTCGCTGCCACCGGAACCGATCTGGCTGCACGCCGACGTTGCGCGGCTGGAGCAAGTGCTGGTGAACCTGCTCATCAACGCCGCCAAGTACACGGCCGAAGGGGGGCACCTCTGGCTGACGGTTGAGTTGGAGGGGGTCAGGGGTCAGGAGTCAGGGGTCAGGAGTCAGAAATCAGAAGACAGGAAGCAGGAGTCAGGAGTCGAGACTCACATGATGCCTCGCGTTGCCCCCTCTTCCCTGACCCCTGATCCCTGTCCCCTGACCCCTGCCTGGATCCTCATCCGCGTGCGCGACACCGGCGTCGGCATCTCCCCGGAACTCCTGCCTCACATCTTCGACCTGTTCACGCAAGCGGAACGATCGTTGGACCGCTCACAAGGCGGACTCGGCATCGGGCTGGCTTTGGTGCAACGGCTCACGACCTTGCACGGAGGCACAGTCGAGGCCCACAGCGAATTGGGACACGGCAGCGAGTTCATCGTGCGTCTGCCGCTGGCACCGTCTGAAGCATCGCAGTCGGAGTCGCCGGCCTCGGAAACCGACCAGCCAACCACACGACCGTTGCGGGTACTGGTGGTCGATGACAACGTCGATACGGTGCTGAGCTTCTCGATGCTGCTCCGCGCGTTGGGGCATGATGTGAAGACGGCTCACAACGGACTGACGGCCGTGCAAACGGCCCTCGATTACCAACCGGACGCCATGTTGCTGGACATCGGCTTGCCGGTCCTGAACGGCTACGAGGTCGCGAAACGAATCCGACAAGAACCCACTCTCCAGCACGTCGTACTGGTCGCCTTGACGGGCTATGGCCAAGCGGCAGACCGCCAAGCCGCCCTGCAAGCCGGTTTCAATCACCACTTGGTCAAACCCGCCCGTTTAGAACAATTGCAGAAAATCCTCACGACCGTTTCGGAGGAGAGGGTAACTTGATGCAATTGGTGCGTCAGCCCCCGGACTCCTGTCGTGAAGAGTCCGGGGGCTGACGCCGCCCGGCTCACCAAGAATGTCTCAACGATGTCCTCGTGAAAGGAAAGTAGACGATGCCGACAACCAACAAGACTCTTCGCGTTCTGATCGTGGATGACAACCGCGACGGCGCGGACGCCTTGGGTTTGCTCGTGGAAGCACTCGGCAATCAGGTGCATGTGACCTATGGCGGGATGCCAGCCCTCGACGTGGCGACCGCGTTTCGGCCCGATCTGATGTTCGTGGATTTGGTCATGCCGGACATGGATGGTCGTGATCTCGTGATGCGCTTGCGCCAGATTCCGGCCTTCGCACACACGACCATCGTGGCCATCACCGGCCTGAAAGAAGAGAAATACAAAGTCATGGCCTTGAAGGCCGGGTGCGATGCGATCCTCATCAAACCCGCCGGTCTGACTGAAATCAAAGCCGTCTTGGCCAGTGTCGTTCCCGCAGCCACACCGGCGGGTCCATCGCCAAGACAGGCCCGAGTGCGCGCGAGTCCCGAAGCAGAACGACGCTTGCCGATGGACGAAGCGCGACGCGCCAGGAACGAGCGCCAGTCAAAACTGCTGACTCAAGCCGAAAGCGAAGCCGTCATCTGCGATGGCATCATTCGCTTTCAAGAGGAATATCTGGGACAGACATCGGAGCAGATTCACGTTCACTTCCTCAAAGACTTCCTGGTGGTCCGCATTCGCGGTGCGTTGACTCTCGCCGAACGACAACTCGGCAAATCCTTGTCGCCGGACAAAGGCCGGGATCTCATCAAACAAGCCCGGAAGCAACTGCTGGAGTTGGCACGCCCGATGTTGGAATCGCTGGTCCACGAGGCCACTGGCGTGAAAGTCTTGAGCATGCACCACGACATCAGCACCGTGACCGGCGAAGAGGTCGTCATGTTTTCCTTGGCCGAAACGCCTCGCTTCGAGTAGCCGCACACACTGGCTGACCACGGCTCGGGCCAGTTCCAGCCAGTTAATTTGTCGGGTGGGACCAGCGGCGCTTCGCCGCGCCGGCCCACCATCAATTTTCGATGTTTTATCATGGTGGGCCAGCGCTCGAAG
>JAYUFF010000024.1:0-7804 GCA_043738825.1 Schlesneria sp. | reverse complement strand
CTTGATCCAGATCGAGAAACAGCCCGGCAGGCTCCGACCGAAAACCAGTGATCTGCATGATGACTCTTGTTCTTCCAGCGAGGGACAGTTGTGCTCGAGCCGATTCGCGAAGTCAGTCGGCGGGCGGGCATCGACGGTGGGCTTCAGAGAAACATTCTCCGCGTGAAGCTGAAGCAGGTGCAACTGGACACCGCCGCGCGGCGATGGTCCGTTGGGATGACGACGATCAGCAGGTTGAGATTCAGAGAATCGTCGTCCGCCGAGTGTGATTTGCAGGGGCAACCGATGTTGGCGCAAGACCGTCCACGCCAAAGAGTGGCTTGATCTATAAGCTGTGCGCTGGCATTCGTCAATTCAGGGGAATCGCCGGGGTCATCCGCCAGTTGGGGATGCTGCCGCTTGTCCCTTCGCCCCTCGCCTTGGAGGGGAGAGGGTTAGGGTGAGGGGTTCTTGTCTTGGGCGGCTCGCCCCTCACTCGATCCCTCTCCTCGTAGAGCCGGGGCGAGGGGACAAGCAGGACCAACCCAATCAGCAGCGGCAGCCGCGTCACCCACGGAACTGGCAGCCTCACACAGGCGGATGTATCCTCGAACGCGCTGTGCTCAATGCGTCTGAATGAACGAGGCGTTTCTCTTCTCATCGAGTCCACTCTCATGCCGCACAAAGTACTGATGCCGATCGGCGACGCGACCGAAATGATGGACACGCTGTATCCCTTTTTTCGGCTCCCCGAGGACGGGTTTGAAGTCGTCGTGGCCGGTCCCGAGGCGCGGAAGTATCACGGCGTGATGCACGAGATTCCGCCCAACGACAGCATCCCGTGGGACATCACACGCGAACAGCCCTCGTATCACATTCAGGCTAAGATCGCGTTCCGAGACGTGAAGCCGGATGACTACGTGGGGTTGTTCCTCTCAGGCGGACGTGCTCCCGAATACATCCGCTACGACCGTGATCTGCTCGCCGTGACAAAGCATTTCTTCGACGCGGGCAAGCCGGTCTGCACCGTCTGCCACGGAGTCGAGATCGCCGCCGCCGCCGGTTGTCTGACGGGACGGACTCTGACGACGGTCGCCAAGTGCGCCCTCGACATCACGTCCTTCGGAGGCCACTACGTCGATCAGCCCGTCGTCATCGACGGCAACTTGGTCAGCGGGCGCACCTGGCACGACAACACGCCGCTCTTCCGCGAGTTCATGAAGCTGCTCAAGCAACACGTCGGCTGACCCAATCCGTGCGATACCCCGCTCCAAAATCAAATGGCGCAGAGGCCGTCTTACTTCCCAATCGCCTTCTTGAGTGCCTCGGCGATTTCCGGGACGACGGTTTCGTTGGCCGAGCGGTAGCCGAACTTGGCCGCGACTTTGGCGTCCTTCACGACGAGGGCCGTCACCTGCGCATCGGTGTTCACCTGCCAGCCCTCCGGCCCCTGCTTCATGCTCGGGAAGATGACCAGCGGATTCGACGTGAACTGCAATGACATCTGGATCTTCGGCAGACGCTCCTTCGCGGTGGCTTCGTCATCAGCGAGGAACACGGTCACGACCGACGCTTCATTCCCGGCATCGACCGCCGCCTTTTCCAGCGTCTTCAACATCCGGGCCAGCGGCCGGTCGAACCGGTCATACGGAATGAAGACGTACACGGTTGGCTTCGCGCCCCGGTCCTTGGCGAAGTCAACTTCCTTCCCGGCGTGATCGCCCGTCACGGCGAAGACCTTCAGGACCGAGACCGCCGTCCCAACGTTTGGCCCCGATTCGATATCGGCCCTCGCCACGGACGATGCCAGAACGACCATTGCGAACAGAGCGATGCGCATCGGAAACTCCTTCGCGGGAAATGGGCCGCAGAAACTCGGGAACGACCGGCCGGAATGAGCATGAACTGAATGCGGCCAAGACATGGCACGTTTTGACGTTTAGCCCCAACGCCAACGGCGTGGGAGCGGACGCGGGCAAACCGTTGACCACACGCACGCCGATGGCGTAGCGGCTAAACTCACATCGATCCGTGTGAGCATACCAACCCCGCAACTTCTGCGGCAGACTTCGCCCATTGAGGTCGTGGGCCACACTTGCGCGTTGACGAGTTCCCCCGCACGGCGACGCGGCTACAATCGGGCCGCTGACTCCTCGCTCGAAAGGGAACTCACCGTGACTGACCTCGTGACACTCAACGTCTCCGCCGCTGTGCGTGATCGCTATTCGGAAGCCTCGCAAACTCAAGTGGCCGCGCTCTGCTGCCCGGTCTCCTACGATCCGCGCTTCCTCGACGCGATCCCGCGCGAAGTGATCGAGCGCGACTACGGCTGCGGCGATCCGTCGAAGTACGTGCAGCCGGGCGATGTCGTCCTCGATCTCGGTGCGGGGGGAGGCAAGATCTGCTTCATCGCTGCCCAGGTCGTCGGATCGGCCGGTCGAGTGATCGGCATCGACTGCAACGACGACATGCTGTCGCTGGCCCGCCGGTCTCAGCCCGAGGTCGCCAAACGAATCGGCTTCGACAACGTGCAGTTTCGCAAGGGACAGATTCAAGACCTAAAGCTCGATCTGGATCGGCTCGAAGCGCGACTGCGTGAGCAGCCAATCGCCTCAAGTTCCGAATGGTTGCACGCCCACGAACAGGCCGACGAACTGCGACGGACCTCTCCGCTCGTGGCCGATGAGTCAATCGACGTGGTCGTCTCAAACTGCGTCTTGAATCTCGTGCGGTTGGCGGATCGACGACAGCTCTTCAGTGAGATTCATCGCGTCCTCAAGCCGGGCGGCCGCGCGGTCATCAGTGACATCGTGTCGAGTGCCGACATCCCCGCCTCATTGCAGAACAACCCCGAACTCTGGAGCGGCTGCCTGAGCGGAGCCTTTCGCGAAGACCGGTTCCTCGCCGCGTTCGAGGAGGCCGGATTCGGTGGCCTCGAAATCCTCGAGCGCCAGTCCGAGCCGTGGCAGGTCGTCGAGGGGATCGAGTTCCGCAGCCTCACCATCCGCGCTCACAAGCTGCCGCTCAACTGCTGCGCCGATTGGGACGGCTCGAATGCGACCGATGTCGTCTATCGAGGCCCCTGGAAATCGGTGCAGGACGACAGCGGCAACACCTTCGTGCGAGGCCAGCGCGTCGCGGTCTGCCAGTCAATCGCCGACATGCTCCGCCATCCGCCGTACACCAACCAGATGCTCTTCGTCAGCGAGGCCGCATCGTGCTGTGAGACTTCAACCGGCGCAGTCTCATCCGGTGCGCTGCCCCTCGCCCCCGATTCAAATTGTTGTGGCCCGACCGGCTGTTGTTGAAACAAAGTAGCCATCACCGCTCCGCGTGATGAGCCTTCTTGGGATCGGGCGTCCATCTGTGAAAGGCTCATCACGCGGAGCGATGATGGCTACGTTAAAGACAATCCCAAGACTTGGTTCAGCCGCAGCAACTCCCCGGTATCAAGCTTTTTGACATGGCCTCGTCACATCACCAACTGATCACCGCGCTCCGCAACGGCCAATCGCTCGATGGCCCGCTGCGGGGACTCGTCGTCGAAACGGAGGCCCGCGCGGCGGGATGCTGGAGACTTCACGACGGGCATCTCGAACTGCTTGGCTTCGGTGCGGCAGACGACATGGACGAGACGGTTGATCGCGGCTTTCGCGAGGCCACGCGGCGAGTCCCCCTCGATCAACTGGGCCTCGGCATTGTGAAGGCGGCAGTCACGGGACAGCCCGCCATCGGCCGGCGCGATCCCACCGACAACAGCCTCGAAGGATCGGCCACCTGGATCGCGCGGTTCCAAGCCCAGACCTCCCTCGCCGTCCCGATCCGTCTTTCAAATCACGGCGAAGTCGTCGGAGTCCTCGCCGTCTCAACCGCCGCCGTCGTCCATCCAGTGCATCCCCTCTGGAGCCTGCTCCTCGAACTGGCCGACCAACTCGGCGAAGCGATGACGACGACGCGCGTCTTGTAAGCGAGAAGCAAGACTGCTGGCTGCTACGGACGAGCGAACTTCCCGGCGAGGGCGTCGCGTTCGATGTCGAGCAGTTTGTTGAGTCGCCTGACGTGACGCTCTTCGTTCGTGAACTGAGCCGCCACAAACGCGCGGACCAGTTCCACGGCCACCTCATCACCGACGATGCGTGCCCCCAGACAGAGGACGTTCATGTCGTCGTGCTCGACTCCCTGATGAGCCGAATAGATGTCGTGGCAGACCCCCGCGCGAATGCCGGGAATCTTGTTCGCCGCGACGCTGATCCCCACGCCGCTGCCGCAAATCAAAATCCCCCGCTCAGCTTGCCCGGCGAGGATCGTCTCACCCACCTTCCGCGCGAAGTCCGGGTAATCGACCGAGCAATTCGAGTCGGTCCCGCAATCGACGACCTCATGCCCCGCCGCCTGCACGACCGAGACGATTCGCTGCTTGAGCGGAAACCCGCCGTGATCACATCCGAGGGCGATACGCATGTTCATTGTTCAATCGACTGAGAGAATTGCTTCTCGGACTTGTCGGGCAACTCGTTCCACACCATCACTCCATTGCGCGGCGAAACGATTCACGAGGCTTGGCGAGTAGTCATAGACTCCTTCTTTTGAAACGTCGTGCCAGATGGGCAGCACGACATTACGCCGTTCAATCAACTCTCTGGAGAATACGGAATTGAACTCGACTTTAGTCCAGCCCGTATTCGCAAGGAAATGCGGAGTGATAACAACAATGCAGCGTTTGCATTCCTTCAGGCCAAACTCGATCTTTTCACGCAGTGAGTCACCAACTTTGAGTGAGTACTCGTCGAACCACACTTGCCCGAGGATTCTGGTTAGTTCTTGGGCCAACGGTCGAGCGATCAAATCCTTGTCCCGAGAGTCATGGCAGATGAACGCCAATGGCTTTTCCTTTTCCTCAGCAGCGAGTGCGTATTGTTGATCTCTAATTTTGACCAACATTCCTAATGAATCACCGTAGGCATAAATCGGCGACTTTTGGTGATCGTTCAGTTTCGCATCCACATACAAGATGATCTGCCGCGTATCGACAAGTCGTCGAGTTGAGTGAAAACGGTCCATCGTGTTGACACGTAAATTGATTGCATTCTCAATGAATACGGGCGGCGCACGAAACAGCGGATTCCCGGCAAAATTATGAACCAGTTGCTGACACAGTTGAACGATGTCCAATCCAGGAGGCGGAGTGGGGACAAGGACCGTTACGAATATGGCGTTCGCGTCGAAATCGAAGTGGAGCCTTTGTTTTGATTCCAACTCCCATTTCCGGCCTGTCTGTAATCCATCAATTTGCAATGGATACGACCAATTGACGCTGAGCGATTGACTACTCCGCGTGCGGCTTCCGGGTTCGGTTTCAAAATAGTCTTTCACAGAAGCTGGCATCGCATCCTCGAATCCGACCTATGGCAGGTCGCTCTTGCCCATCAAGTACTTGTCGCATTCGCGGGCCGCTCCTCGGCCTTCATTGATGGCCCAGACGATCAGGCTTTGGCCTCGGCGGCAGTCGCCGGCGGAGAAGACTCCGGGGACGTTCGTGTTGAAGGAGCCGTGGGCCGCCTCGTAGTTGGATCGGGCGTCGAGCTTCACGCCGAGTTGTTCGGCCACCGGCGATTCGGGGCCGAGGAAACCAAGGGCGAGGAAGACGAGATCAGCCGGGATTTCATTCTCGGTTCCGGGTATGACCTTGAACGGCGGCGCGGGTTCGGCCTTGGCGATCTTGAGGGCGCGGACCTCGCCCTTGTCGTTGCTCAAAAATTCAACGGTGGTCGTGCTGAAGAGACGCGGATCTTCACCGAAGACGGCGGCGACCTCGGCATGTCCGTAATCGACGCGGAAGATGCGCGGCCATTGGGGCCACGGGTTGTTGGCCGCTCGCTCGTTCGGCGAGATCGGGACGATCTCCAGATTGATGAGGCCCTTGCAGCCGTGACGCATCGACGTGCCGATGCAGTCGTTGCCGGTGTCGCCGCCGCCGATGACAACGACGTGCTTGTCCCTCGCGTTGATGAACTTGCCGTCGGACAACTGCGAATCGAGCAGGCTCTTGGTGTTCCCGTGCAGGAACTCCATCGCCATGTGGATTCCCTTGAGCTGCCGTCCGGGGATCGGCAGATCGCGCGGCTTCGTCGCACCGGTGCAGAGGACGATCGAATCGAACTGCTCGCGCAGGTCCATCGGACTGATGTCGCGTCCGATTTCGGTGCTCGTCTTGAAGATGACGCCTTCGGTGGCGAGCAGATCGACACGGCGCTGGACGACGTGCTTTTCGAGCTTCATGTTGGGGATGCCGTACATCAGCAACCCGCCCACGCGGTCGGCCCGCTCGAAGACGGTGACCTCGTGGCCGACGCTGTTGAGTTGTGCGGCGGCGGCCAGTCCGGCGGGACCGCTTCCCACGATGGCGACTCGCTTGCCGGTCCGACTCTTCGGGGGATTCGGCTGCACCCAACCCTGCTCGAACCCGTGGTCGATGATCGAGCACTCAATGTTCTTGATCGTGACGGCCGGGTTCGTGATGCCGAGCACGCACGAACCTTCACACGGCGCGGGGCAGACGCGCCCGGTGAATTCGGGAAAATTGTTCGTCTTATGGAGTCGATCGAGCGCCTCGCGCCAGTGGCCGCGATAGACGAGATCGTTCCACTCGGGAATCAGGTTGTTGACCGGACATCCCGCCGCCATGCCCGCCATCAACGACCCGGTGTGACAGAACGGCACTCCACAGTCCATGCACCGCGCGCCCTGAGTCTTCAACTCCTTCTCGGGCATGTGCTCATGAAACTCGTTCCAGTCGAGAATGCGCAACTTGGCATCCCGCTCATTCGGAACCTGACGCTGAAACTCTTTGAAACCGGTTGGCTTGCCCATTTGAATACCAAGAAGTTTGAACCACGAATAACACGAATACGCACGAATGAGGGCGGAAGACGTTCCGTCACGAATCAGCGAGCGATTCGTTCGTATTCCACCTCTTTACGTGCGCCGAAATTGACAAGAAGTCCCAGCTTGTAGCCTGTTGCCTTGAGGTAGTTGTGAACCTGTGACCGATGTGAGTCGTCCAAGGCTGACACTGCTTTGATTTCCAAAATGTTTTTTTGATAGCAATCGAAATCCGGCTTGAAGTACTTTTCTAAAACTCGCCCTTTGTAGGTCATTGGTAACTTCACCTGAGGAAGACACGGCAGACCACGCAATGCGAATTCAATCTCCAAGCACTCTTGATAGACCGGCTCATCAAATCCGCAGCCGACCACGTTGTAGACCTCGAAACAGGCTCCCATGATTTTGAAGGACTCATCGCGGTAGATGATTTCCATGCTGTGTTCCTGCTGAAGAGGCAGACCACGAATACGCACGCATGAAGACAGATTAGAAGACGATCATTTTCAGGGTTGCAAGAACGTATTGAATCCATTTCGTGGACAAAGGAATCAAGAGTCACAAATGGAAGGAGATGAGCCATCTCCTTCCATTTGTATTCGCCTCCTTCCGGTCTTCATTCGTGCGTATTCGTGTTATTCGTGGTTCAAATTCTTATGCCTTTGCCATCTCTTTCTTCTGCTCTGCGAGTGCCCGCTTGTAGTCGATGGGCATGACCTTCACGAATTTGTTGAGGCTGATGTCCCAGTCTTCGAGGATGGCTGAGGCGACGGTCGAGCCGGTGTATTTGTGGTGCTTGGCTAGCAGGTCTTTCAGGGTGGCGATGTCTTCTGGAGCGATGACTTTCTCCAGCTCGACCATTTCGAGATTGCAGTTGCCGAGCAGGGCGTCGTGCTTGTCGTAAACATAGGCCGCGCCGCCCGACATGCCTGCGGCGAAGTTG
>JAYUFF010000023.1:0-2961 GCA_043738825.1 Schlesneria sp. | reverse complement strand
CGGCGCGGTGAGATCGCCCCGATGGACCTCGTCCGCCACGGACTGCGCGGGCAGTGGCAAAAACCCGACGAACTGGCCGGACTGGCCGACGTGTCGGACATCTTCGATGTTGGTGGTGACGTTGCGAACGCGACGCTGCGGCAAAGGCTCCCGACGGCGGAGCGACTGGACGACTGTCGGCCGCTCCGGTTGGATTCATCGCGACCTGCGCCCAACACCAGCCGCCAACCGCGAAGCAGAGCAGCATCGTCGCTGCCAGCACCTTTGAGAGCCAGCGCCGTTTCGTGGTTGATGCTCATGCTCCGCTCCGCTGTTCGCCGGAGGCTGCGAGGTTGGGGCTGGCGACCATCGACGGACTCGGCTCGGGCGGTGGCAGCGCGAGTTCTGTCCGATCGTCCTCGGCGCGCTGCCGACGACGCGGTTGCCGAACGTCGCCGCGTTCCTCAACCGCCTCAAGTTTCGTCTTCCTGACGAACAACTTCACGATCCCGGCGCTGACCGTTGCCGGGTTGTACAAGTCCCGCTGGCAGGTCGAACTGTTCTTCAAATGGATCAAGCCGATTTGGTGAAGACACGGGTCTGGATCGCGATCAACACCCACGTGCTGGTGGCGATCCTCAAACGCGAACTGAAAGCGGATCGCAGCCTGTCCGCAATTTTGCAAATTCTCAGCCTCACACTTTTCGAGAAAAACCCTGTAATCCAAGCCAAACTAGTGCCATTTCACCGCTTGATCTTGGGGGTAGCCACGCTCGCCAGAGCGTGGGGTCCATCCAGCGTCTCGCCCACGTTCTGGCGAACGTGGCTACGACAACAACCCCCATTCTTAGCTGTGACACAACACTAGCCGATGTCGTCGAACAGGCTGCCCGCTTGTCTTGAGTCGTGCTCGCACGCAGGGCCATCGCCTGTTTCAAATGGGGGTGCCATGGTCACGCAGCTTCGACGTGGCCGTGCGAGGACGTGAAGGCTGTTTCCCACTCTCACGGCCACGTCGAAGCCCCGTGACCGTGGCACCCAATACCCCAGATTCAACAAGGCGATGGCCCTGGCTCGCACGGGGTAATCCTCGACAGCCGCGATGTCTCTCATCATCATCTCGCTCGCGTTGAGACCAACCGTGCGTGTTGGTCAACGTGGTCCCGCGATCGAATTCCTCCTCGTAATCGAAGCTCTGCATGACCGCCTCGCCCCACGATGAGATCGACTCACTGCGCGCCTCGATCCGTCGGCACGACGCGTTCTACTACGTGCATGCCACACCGGAAATCTCGGACAACGAATACGACCGGCTGATGAAGCGGCTGATCGATCTCGAAGCCGCGCATCCCGAATTCGACTCCGACGACAGCCCCTCGCGCAAGGTGGGCGGTCGTCCGATCGAGGGCTTCGTCACCGTCGAGCATCTCGTCCCGATGCTCTCCATCGACAACGTCTACGACGAGCAGGAGCTCGCCGAGTTCGGCCAGCGCGTCGCGAAGCTGCTCGGCGGACGGCCGTGCGAATGGCTCGTCGAGTACAAAGTGGACGGCGTCGCGCTGTCGCTGATCTACGAACAGGGCCGTCTCGTGCGAGCCGTCACGCGCGGCGACGGCCGTCGCGGCGACGACGTGACTCACAACGCCAGAACCATGCGCGGCGTACCTATGCAGCTTTCCGACGTGATTCTTCCTCCCCTCGCCCCTCCGGGGAGAGGGGCCGGGGGTGAGGGGCAACCGAGTACCAGCCCCCAACCGCAAACCATCCCCTCCATCCTCGAAGTCCGAGGCGAAGCCTACATCTCGAACAGCGACTTCGCCCAACTGCATGCGGCATCAATCGAGCGCGACAAGGAACCGCTGAAGAATTCGCGCAATGCGACCGCCGGCGCGATCAAGCTGCTCGACCCCACGCTCTGTGCCAAGCGCAAGCTGCGGTTCTTCGCTCATAGCGTCGGCAGCCTCGAAGGGGCGAGCTTCGCCACACACGGCGAGTTTCTCCAACGCATCGAGCAACTCGGCATCCCGTCCGTCCCGAAGACCGCCGTCCGTCCGAGCTTTGAATCGGCCGTCGAATACGCGCAGACGCTGATGCAGGAACTCCACTCGCTCGACTTTGAAGTCGATGGCCTTGTTCTCAAGGTCAACGATCTGACCCTGCGCGAGGAACTCGGCTACACCAGCAAGTCGCCGCGCTGGGTCGTCGCCTTCAAGTGGGAGAAGTACGAGGCCGAGACGCGCGTCGCCGAGATTCTGATTCAGGTCGGCAAGACTGGCACGCTGACTCCTGTTGCGTGCTTGGAGCCGGTCGAGATCGCGGGGACGACCGTCTCGCGAGCCAGCCTCCACAACAAGGACGAGATCGCGCGGCTCGGCATTCAAATCGGCGACCGGGTCATCGTCGAGAAGGCCGGGAAAATCATCCCGCACGTCGTGCGAGTCGAAACGCAGCACCGCGACGGGACGCAGCAACCGTTCGAGTTCCCGGCGCACTGCCCCGAATGCCAGACCGCCGTCGAGCAGGACGAAGGGGGCGTCTATGTCCGCTGCCCCAACCCGAACTGTCCGGCTCAATTGCGCGAGGGCCTGCGCTACTTCGCCTCCCGCGCCGCGATGAACATCGAGGGACTCGGAGAGAAACTGATCGAGCAACTCACCGAAGCGAAGCTACTCACCAGCTTCGCGGACATCTATCGCCTGAAGGATCGTCGCGCGGAGCTACTCGAACTGAAAGGTCTGGGCGAGAAGTCGGTCGATAATCTGCTGGATGGTCGGGATAGCCGCAATAACCGGGTTGGCATCGAAGTGTCGAAAGAGCGTCCGCTGTGGCGGCTTCTCACGGCACTCAATCTGAGGCACGTTGGCACTCGCACCGCGCAGCAACTGGCCGAACGCTTCGGCTCGATGGACGCAATCGCCAGCGCGAGTGAGACCGATCTGGCGCAGGTCGATGAGATCGGTGATGTCATCGCGAAATCGGTAC
>JAYUFF010000022.1:0-2962 GCA_043738825.1 Schlesneria sp. | reverse complement strand
TCTCGGCCTCGGCCCACGGGAGCCGCTTGTGCTTGCTCAACCATTGACGCTGGTGTTCGTAGATTTCGAGGACGTGCTTCACATCATCGACGGCATAGTCGAGTTGGCCATCGGTGAGCGGACGCCGTCGCCAGTCGGTTCGCGTCTCACGCCCATCCGCCTCGCGCCCGAGCACGCGCTTGACGATGGCCTCGTACCCGAGCGGGAAGCTGCGCGAACGCAGTCCCTCGGCCACCTGCACGTCCCACAGTCGGCATGGCGGAGCATTGCAAAAGGTCAGACAGAACCGCACTTCCTCGCGCCCGCCGTGGATGATGACCATCGTCTTGTCATCGGCCATCAGCTCCCACCAGGCACTCAGGTCCGAGACCTCGTAGGGGTCCACGGCCACGCAACGCTCGGCGGTCGCGAACTGCAACAGGCACAACTCGGGACGGTACGAGAATTCCGAGACGAACTCGGTGTCAAACGCGACCAGTCCCGCCTCGCGAATGTGTTGGCAGAGGCCGTCGAATTCGGATTGGTCGGTGATCAAGACAGATGTCATGCGGTGGGTCAATTCGAAGGAGGCTTTCCCGTCGAGGCAGGGAACCATCCTCGCATCGTTTCTTGAGGCTGACAAGGCAGACCCGGCGATTGACCAGGGTGATCGCTCGATTCATGCCGTTGAAACCGCATTGGAGTGGCCGGGTTCGCTTCACTCCAAGCCGGTCTCGGCGACTTTTCCGTCTGGCGAAGTTTGAGTGAAGCCGGGGACCGCAGCGCGCGAGCTTGCCAAATTGCGGGGCGTCTCATCGTGCAACAACAGAATTTGTTTGACACTCGCATAGGTGGCGCATAATGTCCTGCGCATCGCTGCCCTGAATCGAAGGAGTTCCGTTTCACAAGTCGCTCGGGTGCCACGGCTGCAAGGATTGGCCGAGACCGACTGATTTGATCGTCCACCGAATGAGACCGTTCCTCCGGTCTCTCCCCTTGCTGTAAAGAAACCACATGGCCACTCACTCCCGCCGCTCGCCGTTGTTCGCACTGTTTGTCGCCGCGCTCACGACCTCACCGGTCTTTGCGCAACAAGACTGGGGCGACAAGATGTTCGACCGCACTGAGGTCAAATTCGGCACCGTCGCCCGGTTGGCCGACACGACCTTCAAACTGAAGGTCAGGAACCTCTACACGGACCCGATCCAGATCACGAGCCTGGGAGTCTCCTGCGGTTGCATTTCGTGGGTCGATCAGGCACCGATCACGCTCGCCTCCAAGGAGGAGCGGGAATTGACGCTGCGACTCGACACCGTGCGATTCACCGGAGATCGCAATGTGCGGGCCACCGTTTCGCTGTACGAGCCGGCTCACGGATATTCCGACTCGGTGACGTTCCCGGTCACGGCCCGCATCCGCTCCGACGTTGAAGTCCGTCCCAGTTACGTCGGCTTCGCCACGATCGACCTCGGCAAAAGCTACACGCAAAAAATCGGCGTCACCTACAACGGCGGACGGGGCGACTGGAAGATCACTCAAGCCAAAGTGGGCAACCCACACCTGACCACTCAGATTGTCGAGCAGAGCCGCGTCGGTGGCACCGTGAACTACGAGGTGCTCGTCATGATCGACGGCAGCGCGCCGGCCGGTGTCTTGCGCGACCAACTGGTGCTGACCACGGACGAGGTTGGCAACGGCACGGTCTCGATTCCGATTGAGGCCCGCGTGGAGGCAGACATCGTGGTGACCGACGTTCTGTTCGGCATGGTGACACCCGGCCTGACGAAGTCGATGAACGTGGTCATTCGTGGCAAGAAGCCCTTCAAGATCGCCGAGGTCAGCCACGTCACTCGCGAAGTGCGGCTGAAGCCCGCTGAGGATGCCGCGCCAAATCCCGGTGGCATCGCTCCCGCATCGCCGGTGGCGTCAATGCCGGACGAGGCGTTCAAGATCAAATGTCCCGACACAACGGCGGTCGTTCACATGGTCCCTCTGACCTTCACGCCTCCCGCCGAACCCGGACTGTTTGAAGAGGAGTTCGTGCTGAAGATTGATGGCCGCGCCCAACCGGTCACCTTCAAGGTCAAGGGCCGCATCATCGACCAGGTTGTGCCCGACAAGAAGTAGGTTGCCTGCGAATCGACATCCCGCGCAAACCAAGTCGAGGCTGCGAAACGGCTCGCGATCTGAGCCAGCGGTTGTGAGTTCCTCAAAGTACCGCGCGCTTTCCACCTGACGAAGCTGATCGTGAGATTCAAGCGAGTCTTCCAAGCGGACCTCCGTCACGGACACGTTTGCCGACGACTTCGCGAGATCAGGACGCGACCGTTAGATCGTAAATCCAAGCTCCCGCTCCAATCACCTGTGGTTCACGACGAGCTTGTAAGTCGTCAGACCGGTCGAGATACTTTGACGCTGACGGCTTGGCACTCAACCAAGTTTCACAGCGATTGCTCCCGTAGCTCAGCTGGATAGAGCGACGGTTTCCTAAACCGTAGGTCGGACGTTCGAATCGTCTCGGGGGTACTTCTTTTCAGGGCTCAAACGCAGGTCAGGGATTTCGCGGAGCGTTACGGAACGGGTTCGCGATCACTTCCCGACCTTCACTCTGGCCCCTTCCCCCACGGCTCTTCCCAGTTTCAAAGTAGGGTGGGACAAGCTCGCTTCGATCGCCGGCCCACTCTGACAAACCTTCGAGAATTGATGGTGGGCCGGCGCGGCAACGCGCCGCTGGTCCCACCCTACATTTTGTGCAACTTCAAACGGGACGGAGGCGCACCCCTTCCCCCACCGTGGTGGGGGAGAAAACGCAGCGGGTTCGGGAAGTCATTGTGGCCCGATTCCGCCAGTCCGCTGGATAATGTGGTGTCTGAATCCGGCTGGCTTAGCTCGACTTTTGCCATCTATTTGGAGTGCGGCAATTGGTTGCCGCTTTCCCTTCTCGCGATGGTTTGAGTTTTTGAATGCCCCGGCGGTTAGTGTG
>JAYUFF010000021.1:0-7813 GCA_043738825.1 Schlesneria sp. | reverse complement strand
AAACAACGCGGCATCGACTGGCACTTTCAACTTGAAGACGCTCGAGTCAGACTCAAGCGGCTCTACCCAAAAATCAAGACCTGACAGGGCACTAGTGGCGCGCCACTCTGCCAGCGCCCCATCATCTTCGCAGCGAGTAGCGATTCCCCCTCGGGACTCGGTGAATTCGCCTTGACGTACTGGCGGAACGCCGCCACCCGCTGGTGCAGCTTGCGGAAGACGACATACGTGCCATTCCGACCCAGTACCTCCGGCCGAGGCATCGAGGGAAGACCACCTGTCTCGTCTTCTTAACCGAGGAAGAACTCGCCCGCCTTGAGAGGCGGTTCTGCGAGGTTTGTCCCGGCGACGCCAGACCCTTCAATCGCTGGATGGCTGATACCGTCCTTGAATCCAAACGCTTCTCTCTCGCTCGGCAGCACATGGCAATCCAAGCGCCAGATGACGCTGACCCCAGTGAGGTTCTTAATCTGCTCGAGAGCAGGTGCCAGCACCGCCTCTAGCCTTGCCGAGTCCGGCGAAAGAGCGCTGATGGCGACATGCACATCCGTCGTGCCGAACGGTTTCTCCCAATGTTCGGGAGCGCTTTCCCCGACATCGCCGAGCATGGCCGCACGTGCGGCCATGCCCTGACGAAACTCCTCAGGGAAACTTTCGAGCGAATCTTGCGGCACGCCCAGCGCCTTGAGACCTTGGTAGGAAAGCGCCATGCTGACCCAGGCGTACTGGCCAACGTCGGGTGCTTTCGACACGGGATCGAGGGCCGGAATCAGCCGACGCAGCAACTCTCGGCCCGCACGTCGATCGTCGATACGGAGCACAACATAAGCACCCACGTAAGGCGACGGCCGAGGGCGTAAGGCGCCGCTTTGAATGTCGTCAAGTTCCAGCTTCATCACTGTATGCCCTCTCTCACGGCAGTCTTAATCCGCCGCCTCATCGAGTAGGGGCTTCAAGGCCGGGTGCTGGAATGCAGCCTCCGCATCGGGATTGTCAAGCACCTTCTCGAAGGCTGCCAGGACTCGGAGCGCCTTGTGGAACTTCTTATTGCTCACGTCCGGAAAGGTGTCCTGATAGCCAGTTGCCGGGACTCGGAGCTTGTTCAACAACTCTTTGGCGGCGGCATTACTGACCGCACCGGGGGTCGCAATGTCTGTAGGGCATTCGACGGTGTGCTGCAAAAATTTGCCCCAAGGGTGGACGCCACCCATCAGCGACACCGAGTCATCCACGTAGAGATCCCAGTCGGTGTCGAAAGTCGTGGCAAACAAGAGCCTTGTATCGTTGTCGAATAGGGTCAGCCGCAATGTGCGGATGCCGACCTTGTCAGCGATTTCCGGTGGAAGCCGGCGCTGTGGCATCGACGCATATGCGAAGAGAATTATGCACTTGGCAAAGCATGGTCAGCCGGATTGAAGCGCCGTTCGCTGATGCGTTTTCCGAGAGCATTACGCCAATTCGGATTCGGGCGGCGACGAGTCTCCGGCAACCTCATCGGGCGGCATCTTGTCCGGTAGCGATGTGTTAGCGGGTCGCGTTTCCGCCGCGACAGCAATTGGAACTGGTGTCGGCCGTACCATACTGCCCTCGCCATCGACCGACACGGACGCGACATCATCGACGCTGTCGTCGGGCTTCGGCATTTCAACTGCTGGAGCAGGCGCAGAAATGACTGTCACAACGATTGGCGGAGTGGCAGCGGATGTTGCTGACTCTTCGCTACTAGCAGCGATGGCTACTGGCGCGGCAGGCAAGGCAACGGGAAGAACTTCCGTCACCGGCCGACCGGCCTCAATGGCTGGAGAGGTTTCGTCATCAACTAGCGGAGCTTCTTCGGTTTCTTGGGCGGCGACTTCTTCCGTGACGGTTTCTTCTCCGGGAGCGGTGTGTTCATCGCTGCAAACAGGGCTTTCTCCGGCGTCAGTGGCGAGAGCGACAGACTCTTCTGGTTCTTTTTCTGGTTCATCGAAAAGACTCGGATTTGGCTTGGGTGGAACGCACAATTCTACGCCGAACAGGCTCTTCAATTCTTCAGCCTTGCCATTGAATGTGTCGTAGGTGTGAATGGTGGTGATTCCGTTCGCCTTAGCGGTTGCAATATGCACCGCATCTGGTGCCGTCAGTCGGAGACCATTGTTCATCGACACCCGCACCATCTGCTGAGCTTCAGTCATGATGCCGCGATGCACTTCAACCAGCTTTATGAAGCTCGTCTTCCACAAGTTGTCAATCGCAGTCTGGACAGATGGATCAAGGGCTTTTTTGTCTTTCTCTTGCTTGGCAAACGCCACCTCGCCAATCGTGAATACCGATGTCCAGATTTCAAGGTTGCCCTTGGAGGCTGAATCTAGCATCTCAATTATTGAGTCAATGCGATCCAGCGTCCCTTCGATCAGAGACAAGAACACACAAGAGTCCCAGTAGTAACGCGGCAGTTTTTTGGACTTCTTAGCCATCCCTCCCCCTTCGGATGGCTTCCTCGACGGAGATGCTTCCGGCCAACGCCGGGGCACATCCGATAGCGTCACGCCACGAATCGTTATGGTGTTCGTCCAGTATGACTACATCCACAACATCCCTGACAGTGGAGACTTTCCCGCTTGCAGACCTGCGGACAGTTCCAGAGATGACGCACATCTGGCCCCACGCAAGGCGCATCTTCTCCTCTAGCCCTTCCCTCAAATAACAGGCGATGGCATGGTCATCGTTTTCGTCGTAAACAGTGAATCGCAACGTGCCACGATTTGACATACTTTGGGCGCGCCCTCGGATGGTTCCTATGGCCTCTCTCGGAACACCTACGATGCCATGCCCGTTGGCGATTCCAATTGGAGAAATCACTTCAATGTCGGCGTCTTCCGTTTCAAATCGAATCGAAGAGACGTGGCCGTTGATTAGGCCACACAAGCCACGCGCTGCCGTGTTGACGCGGGGGCCGTAGTTCGATTCAACCCCCCGTTGAGCGGCATAGCCTACTCGCTCGTAAGCATCCAGCACCTCAACAACGGCAATGTCGCTGTTGTCCACCGATGGAATGCCTCGCACGGTCACAATCGCGCTGCTGACTTCGAGAGCATCCAACTCCCACTGAATCTTGGCGGCATTGGCCACCTCGGACGACAACGCCTCAATTATGGTCTTGAAGTGCGCAACCGCCTTCGAGAAATCAGAAATGCTGACTTCCCCATTCAGGGCAATGGTGGCAGTGTCTTTCGCCATTTTGTTGTCACTTGGACAATCAAGCGGAGCGACTACTTCGCCGCCAGCTTGCGAGTCTTACGCAGGTGTTTCATACATCAGCCGCTTTCCAGCCGAACCAACAATCGCCGCCACAGTACGAACGCTGTCTTTCACCTTCCGATGTCGCCAACGGAACGAAAACTCGCTGCAATACCGATGAAGGTGTTGCTTGCTCATTTGGTGATAGACGCCAAAGTGGCCACGTTTGATGAGTGCGAAGAACGATTCTACAGTGTTCGTGTGAACAACAATACCGCCATTCTTCGACTTGCGGACGTACTGGCCGGTACTGTGTTTGATCGTCTTGTGCCCACCATCAAACTTGTCACCGACGCCACGGTAGGAAGCTAGTTCGTCCGTAACGATGGTAGCGGTTGGGGCGACGTGCTCGACGATTTCCTTCATCAGACACTCGCCGTTGACACGCTCCAGCGGCTTGCAGCGAATGTCGCCATCTCTCTGGACTAGCGCAATGATCGGTTTCTTGGCGGTTCCACGCCCACGCTTCGATCCGTGCTGGCGTGGGCGTCCACCGACATAGGATTCATCCACTTCCACCACTCCGTCAAGCTGTTTCTTCATCTCTTCACCGTTCATCGCATGACGAATCCGGTGAGCCATGAACCACGCAGTACGGTACGAGCCGAGTTCTAGTTCCCGTTGAAGTTGCAGGGCCGAGAATCCCTTCTTGCTGGAGCAAATCAGGTGGAAAGCCATGACCCATTTCACCAACGGGATATGGCTGCTTTCCATGACGCTCCCAACGGTCACGGTGAACTGTTCGCGACAAGCGTTGCACTGAATGCAACCGTGGCGATGGGCCTCGCCTTGCAGGCGGGTGACTTCCTTCGACCCGCAGTGAGGACAAACCGGGCCTTCAGGCCATCGGATCGTCTCAAGGTAGTCCCGAGCCTGCCCGTCAGTCATTCGCCCGATGTCAAGAATGTTCATTGCCTGTCTCCCGTGGTTGTAAATATGATATATACACACACAGCGGAGTATGTCAACAAGTCATTGACATTTTCTTGGCGAATGCCAACAATCACCGCATGGCCAAAGAAAAGATCGACGATCCCGTGATGGAAGCTGTTCGCCAGAGAGCGGCGGAGAGTGGCCTCACGCAACAAGTGTTGGGTGAGAAGATGGGCTACGCGCCGGAATCGGCCCGGCAGTCTGTCAGCCAGTTCCTGAAGAGTGGCGATCCGCAAATCAGCATGTTGCGTCGTTTCGCGAAAGCGGTTGGAATCAGTCTCAACACTCTGTTGAAATGAAACGGACACTGAATCGCGGTTTTCGGTTCATTTCAAACCATGCTTTGCCAAGTGCATAATTCTCTATGCGAATGCTTCTTTTCGCAGGTCATCAGCATGTCCCGGCTTGACCGTTAGAAAACAAGCGAACTCACCGACCAATCCATCTCGGAATCCTTTGGAGCTCG
Source organism: Schlesneria sp. (assembly GCA_043738825.1). Taxonomy (GTDB): domain Bacteria; phylum Planctomycetota; class Planctomycetia; order Planctomycetales; family Planctomycetaceae; genus Schlesneria. The sequence goes on along the minus strand of JAYUFF010000021.1, from coordinate 3,135 downwards.
GCTCCGAAGAGATTGTTGCCATAGGATCTCTCTCGTTATTGGATGTGGAATCGACCTCGCCCAACAGGCCAAGGACAGGAAACTGTGGTTTTACCGAATTTCAAATGGCGTTTCCAGATATGGATCACGAGGCATCAATCCAAGACGCAGACCGTCACGAGTCACGACGGCTGTTGATTTTTTGGCAGGCCGTGACTGGTTGAGCCGCATGTTGCCCGGTCATTTGGATGATGAAACCCGCGCGGTTCGTGCAGCGGAGGAGCATGGCCTTCCGGTCCGGTCAGTGAAGGGCTTTGGGCCATTGTGCTGCGCAGAAACACGGCGCGCCAGAGCACCAACGTCGGAAGTAATCCAACGTCAGGCTAACCTTATGCCCAAGATCGCGATGAAGAAAGTCGCCTTGGCGACCGGCAGAAGCGCACAGTGCCACCAGTCGAGATTAGCCGAACGCGTCCGATATAACGAAATATTATTCACTGGTTTTGTTATTGCGATTCGCGGCTTCGAGTTTCTGAATGTCCTCGGGCGACAACTTGGGCCGGTCCACTTTGATCGTCAGCTTGTTCAACTTCGCAGTCAGTGCGAAGGGCGGCTTGTAGTCCGCGTCGTTCACGCCGGTCAGCGTGTCGGAACCGACATCGAAGCTCTCGTCCCATTGCAGTATCATGGGTAGCGTGTGGGGCATGGCTTGGGTTTGGACGACCTTGCCGTCCACCTTGAGCGTGCCGGTGCAGGGCCGTCCGAGGCCGCTCATATTATTGAACAGGAGCGTGCCGACGCCGAGACCTTCGTATTTGAAGTCGAACTCGACGTTGTGTTTGCCGGGCGTGAGTGCGTCAGGGCCTTCCCACTTGATGCGATTCAAGTCGATGAGGTTCCAGAGGAACACCGGCTTTCCCTTGAGCAGATAGAAGCCGTAGCCGGCGAACCGTCCACCCGACGTGAGGATCATGCCTTCCGCCCCCCCCTCGGGGACCGTGATGTCCGCGGTGATGGTGTAGGACGTGTTGAGGAGCAGCGGCGAATCGCCCTGCGGCAGGCCGACCATCGGCTGGATATAGACGAACTCGGTGTGGCCTGCAGTGATGTTCGGACGCGGGGCGATGACGCGCGCGGCGACCGAGGCGTCCATTGGGAAGACCTGATACTTTTTGGCTTCCTCGATGAAGATCGCCTTCAGCTCCTTCACTTTCTCGGGGAATTTGTCGGCGATGTTCTGCGTCTGACTGAAGTCCTTGTTCAGGTCGTAAAGTTCGAGCACCTGATTGTTGAGCGGGTCGGGATTCGCCGGGCCGAAAGCCTCCCACGGCGCGCGGTTGACCTTGGTGCTGAGCAGCCAGCCTTCGTGATACAGGGCATACTGGCCCATCATTTCAAAATACTGCGTCTTGTGGCGCGTCGGCTCCTTGGCGTTTTTCGCGTCAAAAGTATAGGCGAAACTCGTGCCTTCGATGGGCACCTGCTTGATGCCATCCACCGTGGTGGGAGCCGGGATGCCGGCGACCTCGAGGATGGTGGGCACAACGTCGATGACGTGACAGAACTGCTCGCGCAGGCCGCCGGCGTCCTTGATGTGGCCCGGCCAGGAGACGGCCATGCACTGCCGGATGCCGCCGAGCTTCGAGGCGTTCTGTTTGAACCAACTAAAGGGCGTATCGAAGGCCCAGGACCAGCCCGCCGACATATGATTGTACGTCTGTTCGGTGCCCCACACGTCATACCATTTCAACTGCTCGGCCGCGGGGATCATATTCATGCCGTTGAAGAACGCGACTTCGTTCGGCGTGCCCAGCGGACCGCCCTCGGCGCTCGTGCCGTTGTCGCCGTTGATGTAGATGATGAGCGTGTTGTCGAGCTTGCCCATGTCCTCGATGGACTGGATGACGCGCCCGATCTCCGAGTCGCTATACGCCTCGTAGGCGGCGAAGATTTCCACCTGCCGGATGAAGAGCTTCTTCTCATCCGCAGAGAGTTGGTCCCAAGGCTTCAGGACTTCCTTCGGCCACGGTTCCAGCTTTGTGTTCGCCGGGATGACCCCGAGTTTCTTCTGGTTCTCGAAGATGCGCTCACGCAGTTTTTCGTAGCCGTCGTCGAAGAGGTGCATGTCGGCGATCTTCTTCACCCATTCCTTCGTCGGATGATGCGGCGCGTGCGTGGCTCCGGGCGCGTTTTTCACGAAGAACGGTTTGCTGGGCATCGTTTGGTTGATGCGGTTGAGATAATCAATCGCGTCATTGGCCATGCCGGTGATCAGGTTCCATTCCGGTTTGCCCTGGAAGGGATAAATCTGCGTGGTGTTGCGGGAGAGATTCGGCTGCCACTGGTTCGCATCGCCGCCATTGAAGCCGTAAAAATACTCGAAGCCCATGCCCGTCGGCCATTTTTCAAACGGCCCGACCTGGCTGGCGGCGAACGCCGGCGTGTTGTGATTCTTGCCAAACCACGCGGTGGCGTAGCCGTTGTCCTTGAGCATGCGCCCAATGGTCGCCTTGTCCTCGGGGATGATGCTGTTGTAGCCGGGGAAACCCGTGGCCTGCTCGGAGATCACGCCGAAGCCCACCGAGTGATGGTTCCGGCCGGTGATGAGCGCCGCCCGCGTCGGCGAACACAGCGCAGTGGAGTGAATGTTATTGTAGTGCAGGCCGCTCTTCGCGACGCGATCCATTGTGGGTGTCGGGATAACGCCGCCGAAGGTACTCGGCACGCCGAACCCGGAGTCATCCGTGATGATGAGCAGGACGTTGGGAGCATCCTTGGGCGGCACGATGCGCGGTGCCCACCACGGTTTCGATTGCAGGGCGTCGTCCTTGATCACGCCGCCGAACTTCGGATCGGGTGCGGGGAGTTGTTTGCCATCGATGGTCGTCGTGGCGCTGGGAGAGCCGGATACGTCGGTGGCTTGAACCGGCTTGCCTCCTGTTAGAAATCATCTCAAAAGTCATGTTGGCTGAAATGCGGTTAGTAGTTAGACCACTCCCCAGCCGCGAATGGCTGAGGAGACCCAAGGATGGCCAAGCGCTCGAAGAAACGGAAGACCGGCGTGCTGCCGGTGATTTGGACGATCACGGATGATCTGTGGCAATTGATCGAACCGGTCTTGCTGGAGGATGCGCCGCCGTGTTCCACGGGACGACC
>JAYUFF010000020.1:0-7813 GCA_043738825.1 Schlesneria sp. | reverse complement strand
CGAGGTCCGCGTTGAAGGAGTAGAACCGATGACCGTTGACGCACTCGGCCATCTGACCGCGAAAGCCGATGGCGGTGTTGAGGTTTGCTCCCGTCCAGTGCTTCAGCAGTCCGTGCGACGTGACGACTTTGTTTCCGACGAAGAAGCTCGCGCCGGGAACGTACTCGCGCATCGCGAGGACACCTGGGCGTTCGAGTCGGTATTGGTCTTCCTCGCGGACATAGGGCTTCCCGTCGGGCTTGTCGGATTCGGTGACCGCCAGCACGCGCAGTCGTAGCAAACCAATAGGAAAGCCGTAGCGCGGCAGGAACTGTTCGTCTGCTAGAGCTTCGATGACGGTCATCTCATGAAACGCCATTGCTTGGTATCGCAGCGCATTGGCCTGACGCCGGGCGTTCCCAGACGAGTCGTCCGCCTGTCGCCAGCCTTCGAGCAGGCTCTCGTAGGTCGCGCGCCATTCCGCAATCGCTTTCGAGTAGCGAGCTCCAACCTGTTCAATCAGCGGCAGCCAAGTGGTGGCAGCGGCTTGCGAAGCAAAATCCGTCATCGCGAGCAAATGCGACACACGCAACCGAATCGCTTCTGCCTTCGATCCCGCTGCCCATGTGAGGAATGATTGGAACTGCTGCGCCAGCGAGGCCTCTTCGGGATTCCACCATTCGGGCTGGCCCGCGGGGTGAACCGGGAGTGGCACAGTCGGCAAATCGGGCTTCGATGCGCTGTCCCAATATGGCGGCAACGGGACGGCACAAAATCGTCCCATCTGGCCATAAGCCCGCATCGCACCAACATGCGCTGCTGGCGGTCGCACCTGTTGGAAAAACTCACCGAGCAGCAGCGCATGAATGTGGCGTTCGACCAGTCGCTTGCGATTGAGCAGGACATCGGGACGACGAAGGGATCGTTCGAGGTACTGCCCCATGTGCGTGAATACGTCGCGGTCGAATCCTCGATTGCGGCTGAACGTCACGACGATGGAAGAGCCGTCGGCGCGTCGGCCCGCTCGCCCGCCACGCTGCATGTAGTTGACGTTGCTCGGTGGAACATTGCTCAGGAAGACCGCATTGAGTCCCCCAATGTCGATGCCCAGTTCCAGAGTCGTTGTCGAACTCAGAATGTTCCGGATTCCCGACTTGAACAGGTCTTGCAGGCGGCGGTTCTCGCCCGGCGACAGTTGGGCGGAATGCTCTTCGGCCCAGACCGCCGTGTCGAACACCTTCGAGGATCGGTACTCGCGCCGCTCTCGAAAGAATCGCGATGTGTCGTCCAGTTCCTCGTCGGTCGTCAGACGCAGATCGGTGCAACCTTCGCGCGGCGCACAACCGGCGACGCTGCGCGGCCACACCCATCCGGTTCGCGGACAGAGAAAAAGTGACCTCGGACGGCGGATGCTCAGCTCGGAGAACTTGATTCGCACCGCAGCCACCGCGCCGCGCGAGGCCGTTTGCCGGTCGGACGCATATTCGAGCCAAGGGACATCGCCGCGCTGAGCCAGCCCGAGCAGCGTCGCGAACGCGGCCTCCAGCAACTCGTTCGCACGTTGGGGAACGTCGTCGGAGACACCAGACCGTTGCAACACGGCGCGGGCGAAACGACCGCGCGTCTGTCGTTCCGTCTCGCCCACAAAACGGATCAAGCGGTGTTCCAAGGCATCCTGTTGACTGCACCACAGACCGATCCGGGCGACGTGATCGACTCCGTAGGCTTCATCCAATTCGTCGTCGCCCAACGTCACGACTCCTTGTTCTCGCAGCGTGTCGCACAGCGCAGCGAGGAGGTCTGACCAACATGCCTTCAGGGCGGATCGAGTCGCGGGATCGGTCAGACTGCCGATGAATGAGCTTGGCGCGGGAACGGCATCGAGACCGGGATACGCGACCTCCAGTAGACCAAGGTCATCGGGAGAAGATGAACCTCGGTAGGGCTTCACCATCTCGTGCATCAGGCGCACATCCAGCGACTTGCGAACCCGCTTGGCGTTGTCTTCAAACTTGTGCTGAGACCACTGATCGCAGCGATGATGTTCGGCGGACTCGCGGTCGAGCAGTTCCATGACCAACTTCGATTCGCCGACCATCGCCACCCAATCGGCGAGCCGTCCGCTCGAGGTTGCCGCGATCAGTTCTTGTTGCACGCTCGCCAATTGGTTTTCGGCTCGGCGACGTTGTGCGTCGGACAGTTCCTCGGTCTTGAAACGCTCGCGCAGCGAGTTGATCTCCGCTTCCAAGTCGCGGATCAGAGCATCGTCAATGGGAGGGCTGTTCAAGGCGCAGCGGACCCACGCGGCGCGGATCAGACGGCGTTCATGCTGCTGTGATAGCAAGGGGCCGAGCTTGGCCGCTTCGCGCCGACTGTCGCTGAAGGTGAGCAACCGACGCCCGCGTCCCGGCAGCCACAGCCGTTCGGAAGACGGCAATTCGGGCAGTTCGGCCAACATGGTCTCGGCCACAATCGGCAGTCCAACGGACGAACTGCCCCCCGTATTTTTCCACGTCGTCGCATTCGCGCCACAGTTGGGACAGTCGTTGAGTCTGTCACCATCATTGAACCGCGTCAGTGAGACGCCCTCCGATTTCGCACCGCGTACTTCGCCCGATGCTGGGTTGATTTTGAAAATGGAAGGTTGCTTGTCGTCGAACGCTGCCGCGCGCTGTTCGGGCCACAGTTGTAGGCGATCCGGTTCCTCAGTCTTTGCCTGTGAAGTCGCTGGTTGGGCGGGACGACTTCCCACCAAGGCAGCGCCCGATTGCCACGCTTCCAACGACACTTCCCCGCAATTTTCGCAGCGTTTGATTTCGAGAGTCAGCGATTGGCAGTAGGGGCATTTCTCGGCACCCGCTTCGGCCACGATTCCGAGACCGGCCCACCGCAGACTCGACGGCCCGGTGCAATTCGGATTGAGGCAGGCTCGCATCGCAGACGGCAGACGGGTCAGCACATGCAGTCGATGAGGGACGAGAGGCTGCTCGTCGATGCTTTGTCGCGCGGCGGCACTCAGTCGCAGCAACTCGACCGTCGCGGCTTCTCCATTGGGCAAGTCACCTCCCCACAGTTCCGCAGCCAGCGTCTGGAGAGGCAGAGGCATACGCTTCTGATCCCAGAGGATCGTTTCCAATCGTCGCACAAGCGGAGCCGCCGCCAGCGACCAATGCAGCATCCGCGCCGGCATGTCATCCGCCGACTGTCGCCCCGCAGTGACCGTCTCGCGACTGGCCAACAGGCTAAGCGGCTCGGCCAGCGCGTCACATTGAGCGGCGCTCTCCGCCAACTGGACCCTGCCTTCCGCGTCGAGCCGAATCGTCGCTTCGGACAGCCAGCCGGACTCCGCAATCTGGCTTGGCGTTGCCGGCGCAGACGGTGGTGACTTGGGCACGGCGGGGACGGTTCGAGTACTCACTCCCTCGACCACATGGACCAGTCGCTGGTCCTTACTGAAGAGAGTGGCCGCGAAGCCTTTCAAGTCGTCCTTGCTACCGCCCATCGTGGCCGATGTCGCCATGTGCAGCACCTGCGACGAAGCAACTCCACAGCGATCAAGCAACCGTCGTAGCAAGAGTGTCATCTCACCCGCCAGCGCGCCGGTGTAGAGGTGTGCTTCATCGAGGATGACGCAGCGCAGAGCATCACCAAAAAAAACCGAATCCTGCGGACGACAGAGCATGTACTCCAGCATCGAATAGTTCGTGATAACGATGTCCGGTGCGACCGGAGTGATTGCTCCCGCATCAATCGGCTTCCCGTATTCGTCTTCCAACCCGCGCGCCTGCTGGCGAGTGCGAACGCGACATCGGTCCCAAAGGGGAACATTGTCCTTCTGAGCTGCCTTGACGTTTTCCGGTGTCTCGCTGGTGAAGTGAAACAGCCGCAGCCGATCTTGCCCCTTGAGCCAACCGTACAGCCGATCGACCTGATCGTTCACGAGAGCGTTCATCGGATAGAGAATGAGGCATCGCATTCCTGCGCTCTGCGGTGCGCGGTCCTCCGTCGCCAGCAGGTTCAGCATCGGCAGCAAGAACGACTCGGTCTTGCCCGCTCCCGTTCCGGCCGTCACCAACACCGCAGGCTGTTTGTTCTGGCCAATAGCCTGCGTCCCCAGCCGCAACGATTCGGCTTGATGCTCATAAAGCGGTCGCATTCGAGGCAACCCGCCGGACTTGTGAAGTTGGTCCGCCAGCCATGAGTTGAAGCGGCCATCCTTCGCGAGCGAATCGAGCGTGACCGTCGATGACCGCGACGGAAACGCGGCTTGCACCCACAGTTCGCTGACCAATCCGCCTTGATCTGGGGCACCTTCCCAGATTTGGCGAAGAATCTGCGCCAGGCTGGTGTCACGCACGAAGTTGCTGTCCAACCCGAAGTCCACCAACCGCTGACGGAGCTGCCGAACCATCGCCAACGCTTCAAGCTGAGCCATTACAAAAGTTCCTTCCCGATGCGATCCAGGCAGGCCACGAGTACCAACGAGCGAAAGGCATCGAGCCGCATCGCGACTTCAATGTTGCTCCGATCCAGTTCGTTGATGTCGGTCTTGGTCGAGCAATCCAACAGCAGCAGCGATTTCGCCAGCAGGCTGTCGCGAACGAAGTCGAGCGTTCCCACAGGGGGGGCGTCAGTTCGCGCTACGTCTTGAGCAACGCGTGACACGAGGCTGTCCACGGAATCACGTCCTAGGACTTGCTTCTTGATGGCTGGGATCAACGCGTTATTCACATGGGCTTTAGCCGCCCTGAAACCGTCACTCTTTAGACTCGCTAGAAGGAAGCGTGCCGCCAAAAGAGGGGTCACATCGCGCAGTGCGGACAAAGTTGTCGTGAGTCGCGGAGCATTGCCATTTGACAATGACGACTCCAAGGAGGCATCAAGCGTTTCAGCTTCACCCACACTCGGTAACCAGTCGGCGAAGACGACTCGCACGACGCACAACCAACCTTCACCAATTGCGTCATGGATGAGCCGCCGCGACGTGTGCTGACTCAGCCAAGCGGTCAGCACCGGCACAGCAAAGGCTCTTGCAAACTCGCGCAGGTGTGGCCCGTCGGCACGACTGAGTAACGGGAGATGCAACCATCGCAGACCATCCGCCACGCCGGACGCCCAGCGTGCAACATCCTCGTCGGCGAGGTTCGCCGGTTGCCTGAAGACATCGGTCCAATCGTGTTGCCACCAACTTCCGAGCCGCTCGCCGTTGTAGGCGATTCCCAAGGCCAAGATTCGCCGATCGTTGGTGCCCCCCAACGATGACATTTTCCAAACCGTCGCAGTTGAGTCGCCTTGCCGTCTGTCGGCGAGTTCCGTTCCCTCCATGAATGTCATCTCGCCGAGTTCGTCCAACACGACGACAGCATGAGACTCATCCGGCGTGATCGGTCGGTGCAGTGAGATCGTCACCGTCCCGTCAGATCCGAACTCAACGTCGCGAATCTCGCCACGATTCGTGAGTCCCTGCAACAGCGGCTGTTCGTGCTGGCAACAGTTGTAGGGCGCGGCTCTCAGGACCAATGGCGCGCCCCAGCCTTCCACTGCGGTGATGCGTTGCGGCCGGTCTCGGACAGCACCGATCCAACGGCGGCCTTCAAACAATTGCCACCGGTCTCCCATGATCTCGGATTCGGGTGGTGACAATCGAAAGTCTGCCTGTTGCAACTCACGGAGTTCGCACGTCAGTCGTGAAGGAACAGGCTCCCAAACATCGCTGCGCCGCCAGAGATGGCCGGGCAGATGCAACGGAACTCGTCGTCGCAGTTCTGTTGTCTCGTCTCCCTTGCGCAGGAGGACGGTGACGGCGATGGACTCGGCGATCCGAAGTTCGGGGTCCAAGGGCAGCCATGCGGAACTGGAACTGCTGCCGGAGTCGTGCTGCAACTCCAGCAGCTTCCTGCGGAATCGAAGCGCGGTCGCCGTCACGTCACTCGGATGCGACACCCGGATGCGAAATTGAGTGGGTGCTTCGCGCGGACGCAATTCGACATCCGCTTGCACACGATCGCGCCACGCAGGATGAGCCGGAGCATCCGGCTCCCAAAGCAGGTCGTTCTCAAGAAACAGTCGCGTGGTGGCAGTCTCTTGCGGAAGCAGTCGCACGACCTGCCGAGACCCGTTGCCCAGAACGGCCACGCTCGGTCGTGCTGGTTCGATGCGGAGATCGGCGGAGTAAATCAGCAGCGTCTCACGTTCTGAAAACTCTCGGCTCGACGGATCAATGCGCCGACCCGTTTTGAGAACGTAGCCATCGACATCTTCTGCACCGTCCCACAACGTGAGCGTCTGAGTCGCTACCGTGACCTCGGAAAGCGATCTCAGCTCGGCCACCACTGACGACGAAATCGTCGGCAGCTCAATCTCACTCTGCGTCGCGTCGAAAGAGCCGTCCGACTGCATGATGAGCCGAGACGCGACTTGGCCGCCGATCACAACATCGACATCGTCTTCGAGGTCCAAACTCTCCGACAATGCTACGTCGCAGACGAACTGAAGGACTCCGTTCGACCAGCGCACTCGCGGCTCGCTGAGAAATCGCCTGTCCGCTGCCAAGTCGCTGGAGCCGCCGGGCGTAGGCGGTTTGCCTGCTAAGACCGACTCATCAACGTGGCCATCCTCCGCTGCCGAAGAATGTCTCTCCATCCGACTGAGTTGCATGAGCGAATCGTGCCACTCGGGGAGAACCCACGGAGACGCAGCCAATGCCCTCCTCAAGCCGTCTCGGTCGAGACTGCCATGCCGGTAGTCTCGCAATGCCGCCCACATCGTCGCGAAGCTGGCTGACGAATACCGCGAGTCGTTGCTGAGCAGTCGAGCGATGCTGACCGGTGTGTTCTCACCACCCAGCCACTGCTGTAACCGGCCTTCAAAACTCTTCTTCGAGAACCCGCATTGCAGGAAGACCGACTGATACCACTCTTGCTCGCTGTCTTCTCCAAACGCACACCGCAAGCCGAGTTCTTGAGCTGCCGCTTCCAGACACGCTTTGTGCCGAGCATTCGGCTGTCGGTGATTGAAGAGAAACCGACTCGTGTCATCCCGCCACGCAATCTGATGGTGAATTGCCGACCAAAGCATCCCTTCCGACGCATGACGCCGAGCAAGTTCCGATTCGAGCAGCAACAGGGCCGCCCCCAACTGTGCGTCGGGCGAATAGCCCTCGAACCGAGATGGCCCGGAAAGAGCCTGTCGAAGTGCGGATGCCTCCGTCCGTTCAAACAACGCCTTCAACCATTCGATGTCACCCTCAACGAGAGACAACTCCGCCAACGACCAAGGCCGATGCGCCGGAGCGCAGGCCAGAATACGACCGAAGGCATACCCCAGCAGATTCTCAACTGGCTGCTGCAAATCAGCAGCCAACGCTCGGCTGGTGTCGGCTGACGAATGCAGTCCGGCTAACTCGGTCGCTCCAAGTGCCATTGGCACTGCATTGACCGCGCGTGAAGTTGGCGGCTCGGAGGGACGGTCTGGTTCACTGGAATTCGATGGCACATTCGATTCAGTCACATGGTCGTAGTCGATGCACCCGAGGCACCAACGTCGCATCACGTCATCAATAGGAAAGAGAAGCTGTTGCGAGCCGTCCTTGTCGATGTCCTCCACGGCAAAGGTTTCGCCAAGGACAATTTCATCGCCGCATTCATCGCAGTGGTCCGGCTTCTTGCCACGCAGAAAAGTTCCATCCTGCCGTGCCCCATGAATCAAGATGAACGCCGGAATTGGATCGCGGCGAGGCATTCGCGTGCCGCCAATGCGAGTCACGGTGATCGGGTACATGTCTCTCTTTCGGTTTGAAGCCGACGGTTGTGACTTGATTGAGACTCCACGCTCG
>JAYUFF010000019.1:0-7820 GCA_043738825.1 Schlesneria sp. | reverse complement strand
AGCAGCAGTTCCTCGAGCCGCAGCTTCCGCCGCGCGCTCGGATCAAGCTCCAAAAACTGCATCGCCCCCCACTCGACGATGTCGTACTTCTTGCGACTGAGCAAATGCGCCAGCACCGGCAGCAGCACGCCCGCCAGACCAAGCAACATCCACGGATTGAGGAAGAAGTGCAGCATGTTTTGGAGTGCGGTGGCTCGACACCGCTTTGGCATTTTCAATTTTTCAAATTGGATTGGTCGTCGGAATGAAAGCTTGTGCCAAAATACCAAAGCGGTGTCGAGCCACCGCACTCCAAACGGTGTGCAGACAACTTGTGACTGAGTGACCGCCGCAGTATCAAGCGGTGAGACCGGCTTTGCCCAAAAACTGTAGCCCACCACCATCGGTCGGGTGTTGGTGGGCACAGCCCACCCTACAATTTGTGTCCGGCCCGAATTTTTGGGCAAGGCCGGCGTGAGGATTGAGTTTCAAGACACGCTTCGCCTGCTCGAAGCCCTTGTTTCGGTGGCCGAGCAGTTCAACTCCTGGCCGAATCAAAAAAACGGCCTGACTTGTGTGTGTGTGTGTGTGTGTGTGTGTAATATCCCGCCCCAATGCAGGACAGCCGCGAGCGGTTGGTGTGAACACGCTCCGCGCCGGACGCACATTCCCGCAACTTCCAAGCAGACCGAGGACCGATGCAGTGACGCACCCACGAACACGGGCTGGACTGACGTTGATCGAAGTGTTGGTCGTCATCGCCATCATTTCCGTGCTGGTCTCGTTTTTAATGCCTGCCGTTCAACTCGCGCGCGAGGCCGCCCGGCGAACTCAGTGCGTCAACAATCTCAAGCAGTTGGGCCTGGCCCTGCACAACTACGAGTCCACTTACGGCGTGCTCCCCGCAGGTTCCGATCACAAGTTCGCCCTGCTTCCCAGCCTTGGTCTGGAGTCGCTGCATTCCAAACGAAACGTCGCCGCATGGGGCACGGCTGCCGAGTGGGATGAGTTGGACACCGTTTTGATTCCCGTCTTCGTCTGCCCGTCCGATCCAGAGTCACCGCGTCTGGGCGACGCCGCGACACAGGTCGTGGCCACCAACTACGTCGCCTGCTCGGGCACGGGAATCCAACGCGATGGATTCAATGGAATGTTCAATCTCGGCCGCGACTACGGTCCCAACATGCCTGGCGGATATGTGCGGCTGGCGGATGTGACCGATGGCTTGTCCAATACTTCGGCGATGTCAGAAATCCTGCACGCCGTGTCCCGTGACGGCGTGCATTGCTCTGATCGGCTCAGAGCGGTGTGGAATCTTCCGCAGTCTCTCAACGCTCCGCAGCAGCTCGATGCGTTTGCGGACGCCTGTGACAGCCTGCCACCGCAGCCGGCCAACTACGGGTATGTCGGGTACTTTCACAAAGGTTGTCCGTGGTACGACGGCGACTCTGGAGTTGGAATGTACAACCACATTCTGACTCCCAACCGCCCAAGTTGTTTCGACAGCGGTGCCGTCCAATACGGCGCATATACCGCGACGAGCATGCACCGGGGCGGAGTCAATGTGCTGTACGGTGACGGACATGTGAAGTTTGTTTCGGAGTCGATTGATCGTGCCGTGTGGCGCGGTTGGGGTTCCCGCGCGGGCGGGGACTGAGTGGTGTCCCTTTCTGAGGAGATGAGACGATGCGAATTTTGATTGGAACTGCGCTGGTGAGCCTGTTCGTCGCGATGACCGGCCCGTCGGTCTGTCATGCTCAGGGCATTGCCACCCTGGTCCCGACGTTTACAAATGGGGTGATCACCACGAAAGCCGCCGCCGCACTGACGACCCCGAAGGGAACAATCAACGGGTATGACGGTGTTTGCGCCTTTGGGACATTGGGCCCGCGGGGAGTGGTTAAACTCGAGGGCTATGCCACTGCACTGCTTGATGGAAATGTGCCTGGGACGTGGTATGTGATCTCTATCAGTCCCACGCCGCCAGCAGCGGCTTGGTTGGTGACGCCGACGGTTATGCCGGATCATCATTTGGCCTGGCGACGGTGGGGTTACCAGTACGGCACACAGGGTGGACACAAAGTTATTCCGTGACGTTCCAACAGAACGCAGGCTGTGAGCCGCAGGTTGCCTGCGGCTCACAGCGAGTTTTCTCAGCCGCCGCCGCGAGGTTTTCATGATTGACACCGAATCCACCGACAAACGACCGAAGCTGCTCATCCTGGGCTGTGTCATTGCGATTGGCTTACTGATCGCGGTGTGGTGGAACCTGTCGCGTGAGTACTTGGGTGCGGTTCCGAAACACGGCTATGACTTGACCCCCGCCGTCTATAAGCAACCCGAGCCAACCGGACCACTGGTCGAAGTCGCCATCCCCAAATTGGTGATCGGTGCTGAGCCGTCAGCAGTCGTTGAGTTGTTGTTCCCCGACAAGCTTGCGGCCGGTTCAAGGCTGGAGTTGGTGGGCGAGTTAACGATCCCCAAAAAGGTGCGCGGTGTGTTGCTGTCGGTTTCGTTCCTTGCCCCCGTCGATGTGACCGAGGGGCGCAGTTCGTATTCCGGCGTCAACCAGCCCTGGTCTCCCAAGAATGGCCCCGCGCTCCGCATCAAAGTGGGCGTCCCCAGCCAGAAGGGCCGATACCTCGTGGAAATCGAGACCCTCTCAACCGAGATGCAGCCGAACGAGCGCAAGGTGGCCAGCGGGATCGTCGTCGTCGAGTGAACGAAGTGATCGTCGTCCGACGCGAGCGCACCTCAATCACGGGCAGGTTAAAAACCTGCCCGACGAGTCTCGCCGGCTGTGCCCAAAAACTGTCGTGGTCGATCTACCGATCAATGTCAGGCTCAGAATCTCAGTCGCGGGAGCGACTGAGCTACGTAGGCGAGTCGCTCCCGCGACTCGCATTCCGAGAGTTGGCTGACATTTAGCGATAGATCGATCTGTAGGGTGGGCTGTGCCCACCAACGCCGGAACGATTGTGGTGGGCACAGCCCACCCTACAATTTGTGTCCGGCCCGAATTTTTGGGCAAGGCCAGTCTCTCCACAGGCTGGCGGGACCGGCGCAGCAACAACGGTTGGCACTGGGGCCGTTTCGTTCTCCCTCTGCATGGCGGAGATGGTCGGGGTTGCGATCCCGCGCTGAGTTGCCGATTCTTTCAGCGTGTTGACTCCGGAGAGGTTGCGAATCTTTCGCCCCTGGGCTTGCCCCAGTGGTTCATCGGCTGTTGCGCTACTTGAATTGCTCAGGAAAACGAGTGGTGCAACAGCCGTTGAACCACCGAGACAAGCTCGGTGGCGAAACATTCACAGCCGCCGATTCCCCCTCTCGTCGCAGGACCAACCCGTGTCTCATTCCAAACGTCGTCGGCGCGAGCGGTCACTGGGGAGGCAACTCGTTCCGGGAGCGGCTCCCGGAACGGTGGCGGCCGATCCCGAAGCGTCTCAGCCGAGCATGACCGTCATCGCGACGGTGTTCATGCCGCTCAGCTTCATCGCCGGTTTGTATGGCATGAACTTCGAGCACATGCCCGAGTTGAAGTGGCCCAGTGGCCCTACGGTTATGTCCTGGTGCTGAGCCTGATGGCCTGCGTCGCCCTGAGTTTCCTCACGTTCTTCTGGCGAAAGGGCTGGTTGAGAAGTGCCGAACCAAAGCCACCGGCAGAACACTCGTCCGTCGAACACTCCTCACCTTGAAAGGGATTTTCACCATGCTGCGATTGTTTGCCGCGCTCGTTCTGTTTGTCTCACTGATCGCATCGGCACGCGCCGCCGATCCAAAGTTGCCTCCGTCGCGCATCGTGTTCGGTTCGTGCTGCAAGCAGGACAAGCCGGCTCCGATTTGGGACGCCATCGTCGCCGGGAAGCCCGAGCTGTTTCTGATGATCGGCGACAACATCTACGGCGACTCGCAGGACATGGCCGTGTTGAAGGCCAAGTGGGATACGTTGGGGGCAGTGCCGGGCTTCATCAAGTTGAAGCAGACCTGCCGCGTGCTCGCGACGTGGGACGATCACGATTACGGAGCCGACGACGCTGGAGCGGAATTCCCCAAGAAGAGGGAGTCGCAGCAACTGTTCCTCGACTTCTTTGATGAGCCAACCGATTCGTCGCGTCGCAAACAGGAGGGGGTTTACACGAGCTACGAGTTCGGCCCGGCCGAGCGTCGCGTGCAGGTGATCCTGCTCGACACGCGCTACCATCGCAGCCCGCTCAAGAAGAGCGGTCGCAAGAAGGGCGATCCCGGATTCCTCGGCCCCTACACCAAGAACACCGATCCCGGCGCGACGATTCTCGGTGAGGCGCAGTGGTCGTGGTTCGAGGCCGAACTGCGCAAGCCCGCCGTCGTGAGAATCATCGCCTCCAGCATTCAAGTCCTGCCGAACCAGCACTACTGGGAGAAGTGGGGCAACTTCCCGCAGGAGCGAGTCCGCTTCATGCAGGCGATCCGCGACGCGCGAGCCAACGGCGTGATCGTGCTCAGCGGCGACCGGCATTCCGCCGAGATCAGCCGCAACGACCGCCTGGTCGGCTACCCGCTGTTCGAGATCACATCGAGCAGCCTCAACGCGCCGGCTCAACCCAAAGAGGAGCCGAACCGCGACCGAGTCGGTGGTCTGCACGGTCAGGAGAATTTTGGAGCGATCTCCATTGACTGGTCGCAACCCGACCCAGTCATCACGCTCGATCTGCGCGATGCCACCGGGAAGCCGCTCGAATCCCAAAAGGTCCGTTTGAGTGAACTCGCCCCGAAGCCGTGACGGCTTTGTTGGCGTGAGAGACCGGTATCGGACAAGGTAGGGTGGGACCAGCTCGCGAAGCGTGCGCCGGCCCACCAGTTCACTTGGAGAATGCATGGTGGGCCGGCGCGACCCGAGCGTCGCTGGTCCCACCCTACAACAAATCACATCGTCGCCGAATACCACTGCTCCAGCACCGCGCGCCACTCTTCAAGGCTCCGGCATTTCGCGAAGGCGTTCCGCACTTCAACGTGCTGAGGGTGCAGCCGGGCGAACTTGATCGCGAACATGCGCATGGTCGAGTTCACCCCCGCTTCGTCATCGACCTGCAAGCAGAGTTCGCACTGCATTTCCATCACGCGGCGTTGCTCTTCGAGGTCGGGAACGGGGAGCGGCAGGCCGGCCGCCAATGCGCGGGCCTGCTCAAATATCCACGGGTTGCCAATCGCACCGCGCGCGACCGAGACGCCATCGACGCCCGTGTAGGACAGCATCTCCAGACAGGCCTGCGCGGTGAAGGCGTCTCCGCTGCCGATGATCGTCTTCGAGCCAACGTGCTGCTTGACCTCGCGCAGAAAATCCCAGTTGCTCGGGCCGACATATTTTTGCTCGACGGTGCGGCCATGCACGGTGATGGCCGCCGCGCCGCGAGCGAACGCGCCGTCGAGGATGCGATAGAACCGCTCGCGACTCTCGTCCGAGTCATCCATCCCGCGCCGCATCTTCAGCGTCACCGGGATCTGCGCGGGGACGGCCTCACGCACGCGGCTGACAATCTCCAGTGCGACGGCGGGCTGGCTGAGGTGATAGCCGCCGCGACAGCCTCCAACCGCCGTTTTCACCGGGCAGCCGAAGTTGATGTCGATCACATCGAACCCCGCCGCAACCAGCCGCTGCGCCGCCGGTCCAAAGTCAGTCGGGTCCGATCCCATGAGCTGCCCGCCGACCGGATGCTCTTCGTCGGTGACGAGCAGATGACGCCGCGTGCGGTTGCGATTCTTTAGTTCGATCACGAACCGATCGATCATGACCTCGGCCAGCGTGTACGACGCACCGAGCCGCCGCGCGACGATCCGCATCGGCCCGTCGCTGTATCCGCTGAGCGCCGCCTGCACGACGGGAAAGCCGATCTCGACGGGACCGATCGACAGCGGTCGCAGTTTCAACGGCTGTTCAAGCGATTCCCGCGAACAGTCCGCGCGAGTCCGAATCGGCGGCGGCAGTTCATCCAGTTGAGAAGTGGCGTTCGTCATGACGCCGATTCTGGCGACTGCCCGTTCCGTTGGAAACGCCGACGCCGATTTCCGTCACGTCAGGTTGGTTCGTCCCACCACAATTGATCAACAACTGGCCAAGGCGAACTGCCCAACGAGAACGCCCCCGATGGGTGTCTCAACCCATCGGGGGCTTCCGCAATGCCGGAGCGCCGCCACACTCAGACGAGCGGTGTAACCCGCGCGGCTAGTGTTTTGTCACCGCTTGATCTTGGAGTAGCCACGTTCTGGCGAACGTGGCTACGGTTTTGAAACCGCTCCTCGCCAGACTCAACGTCCTCGCCCAGTTTCGTCCCGACGGCAACAATGCCCAGTCGGTCGGCCACACCAAAAAAACCGAACGAGCCAATCCGAAGGCCAAGCCGAAACCGAAGGCGTCAGTGGCGAAGCGATGCGGCCGCACCCGCTTCTCAGAGGCTACTAGACGAGTCCAGACAGCAGCCGCAGCCTGAGCGCCGCGTCATCTGCTCGCCCTTGTCGAAGGGTTGGGTTGAGTCCAGTTGCAGCCCCTGGTCCCTCAAAGTCGTCCGATTCCGCTGTTGATCGCCGCCGATGATTACTCTCTCGACAGTTGCCCAATGCGCGTCTTGTCGATCAATCGGAGTACGCTAGAGTGACTGATGGATCACACGGACGAATGCGTGTTGCAATGAGATCGCCCAAATTATTGAGCCGATCTCTTGTCTTGAAGGACGAACACTTTTTCAACGGGGGCTGGATCATGAGTCGAATCAAGCTGGTGGCGTGGATGGTGGCGGCGGCGTGTCTCACGGGAGGGTTCTCGACGCAAACCCCACTCGCCTACGGTCATGGTGGAGGTCATGGCGGTGGCGGCCACGGAGGTGGAGGTGGTCATACGGGTGGAGGTCATACGGGTGGCGGCCACATGGGCGGAGGCCATCACTACGGTGGGGGTGGCCATTACTACGGCGGCAGCGGTTTTTATGGGGGGGGCCTGTACTCGGGTTACGGATCCTACTACGGTTCGGGTTTCGGATACGGTTCGGGCTATGGATATGGCTCGGGCTACTCTGGGAATGGATACGGCAATGGCTCGCCTTACTACTACAGCCAGCCAGCGGTTCAGTCCTATCCGGTGTACGCGACTCAGCAATACACCGTTTCGACACCGCAGTACGTTCCAGACGGGGGAGTGATCGTGCTGTTTAATCCCTCCAACGCGACGACCGACATTCCGTACACGCTGAACGGCACACCGTACACCATGAAACCTGGCTCGGTCCAGCGCTTCACGAATGATCGTCAGTGGACAATCGAGTTTCCCTTTACGAGCAACGGCCCGGCGTCGCTGCGATACACATTGGTGACAGGCAGCTACAAGTTCAAACCGTCCGGAAGCGGCATGGGTCTGTTCCAGTCGCAGGATTCGCCCGATGCCCCAGCACCCGCGACGTTGGCTCCCGCACCAATCCCCAACCCTCCGAAGTGATGTCGGCGGTCTCGAGTGCCACTGACGAGGGGCTTCGCTTGCCAGTGTTCGTGGAGTGGACCAGTGTTCGTAGAGTGGATTGGTCCCGATGAAAACATCGTCACCAAGTTGGAACCTTCGGGACGCTCGAAAACATTGGCGACACTGACACGGCATCAGCACTATTTTCCCGAAGACTCCTTCTCCGAAGACTCCTTCTCCGAAGACTCCAAAACCACGAGGGTGGCGAGGTCAGAAGCGGAGCGGATGGCCTCGGTGAGGTTGTCGGCTAAAACGAAGACGGGGCCATCGAAGCGGCTGTGTTTTCTGTCAAGCGTTTTTTTGTCATTTGTGTTTCCGCGGGGTTGGTGTTGTGTGTGCGGTCTGGTGTGTTGTCGGT
>JAYUFF010000018.1:0-7834 GCA_043738825.1 Schlesneria sp. | reverse complement strand
CTTCGGAATTCGGAATTGATCGACTTCAGCCGTTGTTTCGTCAGAATAATTGCTCGATCAATTCCGAATTCCGAAGTGCCTGACCCCTGACATGCCGGGATGTCACTCAAAACAAAAGCAGCCGGGACATTCGATCCCGGCCGCAATTCAAAGTCCGTTTAAGGCAATCAACAACGTCACGCCGCCCGCGAGATTCGATCGGGAAAGAGTTGCAGCCATTCCAAAATGGCCTCGACATACTGCGGCCCCAACAGTTTTTCGAGCCGTGCCCCTTCCTTCTTCTCGGTCGGCTTCTCGGCAGCCTTGTTCTTCTCGGCATCGCCGGCGGGCTTTTCGGCGTCGGCCGGTTTGTCGGCGTCAGGCTTCTTCGCGGCCAATTGCTCCTTCAGCCAGCCCAGTCCCTTGGCAAGCTGACCATCGACGAACTCAACCTTTGGCACCGTGCCATCGCCGCGGATCGTCTCGCGTTCTCGACGCGATTCAAACAGCTTGTTCATCTCGTCGTCAGTGAACTTGACCGCGAAGCCATCATCGGGCATCACGCCCCATTCGTCCTTCTCGGTCGCCTTCGGAAAGCGATGGATGTTCTTGCCGCTCGGCCGGTGATAGCTCGCGGTCGTCAGCTTGAGGGCGCTCTTGCCGTCTTCAAGCGGGATGACATTCTGCACGCTCCCCTTGCCCCACGTCCGTTCGCCCACGACGATCGCCCGCTTGTGGTCTTGCAGACAGGCACTGACGACCTCGCTCGCCGACGCACTGTAGCGGTTGACCAGCACCACCATCGGGAAGCCGCTGTACGTGCCGGCCTTATGCGCCTTGTATTCCTGCGTGTCGGTGTTGCGTCCTTTGGTGCTGACGATCACACCGCTTTCGATGAAGAAATCCGAGATCGCCGTCGCCGCACCAAGCAGTCCACCGGGATTGAATCGCAGATCGAGGATCAGCGCCTGCATGCCGTCCTGCTTGAGCTTTTCGAGCGAATCGTGCATCTCCTCCGCACTGTTGCGACCAAAGCTGGTCAGACGCAGGTAACCGATCTTGTCTTCGCCCTCGACGAAGAACGACCAGTTGCCGTCCTTGTCGTAGTGATCGCCCAGCACGGTCGGCGTCTTGATGATGGCGCGAGTCACTTCGAGGGAGATCGGTTCCTTGTCGTCCTTGTGTTGAATCTTCAGCTTCACGACATCACCGGGCTTCCCGCGCATCAGTTTGACGGCGGATTCCATCTCGCGTCCCTCGACGAAGTCGGCGGTCGGCTTGTCGTCGATCTCGATGATGTGGTCTCCCGCCCGCAGCCCCGCCTTGTACGCGGGCGTTCCGGGAATGGGGACCATCACCATCAGTCGGCGTGTGCGAGGTTCGATCGTCACCTGAATGCCGATCCCGCCGAACTCCTGCTCGACCGACTCGTTGAACTGCTTGAGTTCGGACGTGTCGATGTAGGACGAGTAGGGGTCGAGCTTCAGGACCATGCCGCGCATCGCCGCTTCCATCAACTCGCGCCGGTCAACCGGTTTGACGTAGTTGCGGTCGATCTGCTCGAACGTGTCCACGAACAGCTTCATCAGCTCGAAGTACTCGTCCTCGGTGGCCGCCTGCACCGGCCGAACGAAGGCTGGGTGAACGAGTACAATGCTCCAGCCGATCGTCCCCAACAGCATCAAAGTCAGCAGTCGCCCGCGCATGCGCGTGTCCCTTCCGAATGGTTTGCCATGTGGCCGCAATGGTGACATCTCGCTCGGCGAGATGAATCGTCATCCCGCCCACGGGACGACCTTCGAGGCGGGGCGAGTTTACGAGCTTTCACCCGACCGGGCAAGACCCTGTCGAACGACTCATCTCACGCAGACATTCGGTCAGGCGCTGGCAACGTTTGTGATGGGACCACTAGAATCCGCCGCATGGCATCTCAACTGACATTGCTCGTCGGGCGCGCAGGCTCCGGCAAGACCGAACGGTTGCTCGACGAGTATCGCCTCGCGCTGCGAGAGGCTCGGACCCGGCGGCGCGTTGGCCGCGTGCTGTGGCTCGCACCGACTCGTCGCGCTCAGCAGGTGATCGTCGAGCGACTGGTCTCGGCCAGCGAGCCGATACAGCTCGCACCACAGGTGCTGACGTTCGATGACTTCGCCGAGAAGATTCTGGCCGCAGCCGGTCGTCCCGCCTCTCCAATCTCGCCCGTCATGAAGAGACTCCTGCTGCGGCGCATTGTGGCAGGGCTGCATGCGAGTGGGTCGCTTGCCAGTTTCGCGTCCGTTGTTCACACGAGCGGCTTCCTCGATGTCGTCTCGTCGTTCATCTCAGAAGTGAAGCGGGAAGAGATCTGGCCCGAGGACTTTCTCGCCGCATGTGCCAAACGACCCGACAGCCGTTCGCAGCGCGACGCCGAACTCGGGCGCATCTATGAGCGTTATCAGGCCCAACTCACAGCACAAGATTGGTACGACAACGAGGGCCGGTTCTGGCTGGCTCGCACGGCACTGGCCAACGGGGTGCGAGGCCCGTTCGCCTCCGTTGAATTTCTCGCGGTAGACGGCTTCGCCGACTTCACGCAGACGCAGTCCGAGATTCTCGGCCTGCTGATGGGTTGGATCGGGCGAGCGACCATCACGCTGCCTCTCGAACATCCGACGACTCGATCCGATTTGTTCGCCAAGCCGGGCGTGGCCTTGGCGCAATTGCAAAAGCATCTGCCTAACGGAGCGAAGGCTGAAGTCCGGCTTAGCTTTGTTAGCCGGACTTCCCCCCCGGAGGACGCACCCCGGAGGGAAGTCCGGCTTTCGGAAAAGCCGGACTTCCTGTCGGCGAACGACTCGGCGTGGCCACCCGGTCTGACTCGGATCGTCGATGGGTTGTTCACGAATCCTCGCACGAACCAACGGACCGACGACGCGGCCGGGATCGAACTCATCGCCGCGACGGGGCCGGCTGGTGAATGCGAAGCCGTCGCGAGGCGGATCAAACAACTGTTGGAGTCGGGCGTGGCCCCGAAGCAGATCGTCGTCGCGATTCGTTCCATTGCCGAAGACGGCCCCGCGTGGAGTGACTTTCTCATCAAGGCCGGTCTGCCCGTCTGGTGCGAGGCGAAGTTGCCGCTCGCTTCGAGTCCCGTCGTTAAGGCATTGTTCTCGCTGCTGCAACTCGAATTGGAAAACTGGCCGTTCGCGCGGCTGATGTCGGTGCTCGATTCAAACCTCTTCCTGCCGCACTGGCCCGAGACACAATCGGGTCGCGCCGTACGATCCGTCGCGGCGGCTCTGCGACGGTTGAAGCTGCACGCGGGGCGAGACCTGATGCTGCGCGTCCTGTCTCGCGTCGCAACGGGCCTTCTTCAGGAAGAGACTGAGATCGTGATCGACGAGGACGACGAAAACGTGCTTCCCGCTTCAGAGTTATCCGCCGCTGCGCTCGCAGTACAGGCCGAGCCACTGTTGGCGCGATTGTCTCGCACCACCGAACGATTGCGTCGGAAACACACGCTGGAAGATTGGACCGATGTTCTGGCCACACTTGGCCAAGAACTCGGCTGGTCGCGCAGTGGCCTCAGTGCGCAAGTCGATACGTATTCTCTGGAGGCTCGCGATTGGGATTTGCTCCAACGGATCGTCCGCACGGCGGCGGAGGCCGATGTGAAACTGGCCTCGCCACCCGATGCGAAGCCGACCCGCAAACTGCCGCTGCTCGACTTGGCCGAGTTCACCGCCGAACTGCGTGATCTGCTGAGTGGTGAGACGATCCCGATCCTCCCCGATCCGGGTGGCTGCGTGCGCGTGCTCGATGTGGAGCAGGTCCGTCATCTGAGTGTGCCGCATCTGTTCGTGGTCGGTCTGTCCGAGAGCAGCTTCCCTCAAAACCGGGCCGACGACTGCCTGTTCGGCGACGCCGAGCGACGCGATCTCGCCGCGCGGGGAGTCGCGCTGCGGCACCGCGAGCAACACCAGCAGGACGAAATGTTCCTGTTCTACAACCTCGTGACGAAAGCCCGCGCGAACCTCACGCTCAGCTACCCCGCCATCAACCGCAAAGGCCAGCCGGTCTTCCCGAGCCCCTACGTGACGGCCGTCCGCTCGCTGTTCACGGAGGCCGCGTTGCCCGTCATACACGAAGGGCAACTTGATCCGGTGCCGCTCGTCGATCGGGCGCTCACCGCTACCGATCTGCGACTGGTTGCGATGGCCGAGGCGCGAGCCGCTCGACCGGGGCTGTTCAACCATCTCCTCGCGAAGCCGGACTGGCAGCGAGTCGGCTGGAACGTGCTGGCCGCCGTTGACATGAACGCGCACCGCTTTCACACGCGCGGGTTCACCAGTTACGAAGGACGCTTGGAACTGCCGCAGAATCTGGACTCGCTGCGCAAGCGATTCGGCTCGCAACATCAGTTCAGCGCAACCGAGTTGGAGGGCTACGCGACGTGCCCGTTCCGATTCTGGCTCGGCAAGGTGCTGAAGCTCGACGCGCTGCCGACGCCCGAGGAAGGGACCGACTACGCCGCGCGCGGTAGCCTGATCCACGATGTCCTCGCGAAGCTGCTCGTCGAGGGAATGGAGTTGGACGAGGAAGACCTCGCCGCGCGCTTCCGGCAGTTGGTCGAGGAGCATCTCGGTCATCGCTTCCACGAAACCGAACTGCAACGCGCGCTGACCCGCATCGAAGGGGAACTCCTCGGTCAGTGGGGCGACGCCTTCGCCAAACAGCACTCCGAGTATCGCGATAAACTCAGCTCCGCCTGGACCGGTCGCAAGCCGTCGCTCGCCCCCGAGATCTCCTTCGGAAGTCTCCCCGACGCGACGCCCGACGAAATGGAGCCGCAACACGATCCGATCGTCTTCGGCGATGAGGACCACGCCGTGCAAGTTCGCGGGCGCATCGACCGCGTCGATGTCGGCACCGTCGCCGGACAGACCATCTTCACGGTGATCGACTACAAAACCGGTCGGCCTCCAAAATCGAACGAGGCCGAACTGCAAACGGGTCGAGCGATCCAACTGGCACTCTACGCGCTTGCCGTCCGCCGTCTCGGCCTCGCCGGTCCCGAGGCCGCTCCGTTTCAGATGGGCTACTGGCTGTTGAAGGAGACCGGCTTCAAACGGGGCTACCAGCGCGAGACCAAATCATTCGACGGCCTCGACGCGGCAGTCATCGACTCGCTGGAACAGATCCTCGACGACGTGATCCCCAAGCTGGCCGAGGGCCTTCGTTCCGGCAAGTTCCTCGTCGAGAACGCCGACCGCGATTGCACCGGCCACTGCCCCTACCATACAACCTGCCGCGTCAACCAACTCCGCCCGCTGGCCGAATCGCTCCACAAGATCGGCGACATTCTGTTGTGACTCTATTGCTTGTCATCAGCCCCGGAGGGGCGACATACGATAGCCCACGGCGTCACGGACCGGAGTTGTCAAACACGAAGCCCCGGAGGGGCGGCATATCAGTTCCGTGGGTGTTTGATCCCCACAAGAGATGTCGCCCCTCCGGGGCTGCGAGGCACCATTCTATTCCATCCCACGGCTGACGCCGTGGGCTACCGTATGTCACCCCGCTGGGGTTCAAATCCGTACTCGAACCGAACGCGGAACGAGTCACCACTTCCCCGAACAGCCCATGCCCATCAATCTCCTCACCGTCGGCCAAGTGAATCGCGCAGAAGCCAGACCACTGGCCGAGTGGCTCGCCACTGCGCTTCAAGCCTCCAACTCAAAACAATTCTCCGACCTGACCATCGCGCTGTCAGAGACCACGCGCACGAACCAGATTCCCGACCTGATCGTCATTGTGCAGAACTGGCCCGACGAGTTCTCGCCATCCGAAATCGCCAGCCTGTTCGCCTTCGCACCGCTCGCGCGAGTCGTGGTCGCGTATGGCGCGTGGTGCGAGTCGGACGGACGCAATCGCCACCTGTGGCCGCTCGCCGTGCGAGTCCCCCTGCGCAGCGCGGCCGCCCGCATCGAACACGAATGGCGGCTGCTGCACGAAGAGCGCGGCCTCGAACCGCTCCCCCTCTCCGCCTCACGCGAAGAAGTCTTTGCCGCCGATCATCCGCCGCTCGCCAAGACCGCGTCGCCGCAGACCGTGCTCGTCGTGTCGCCCGATCCGGCCTATCGGCGATACCTCAACGAACTGCTCGCATCCGCAGGCCACACAGTCTGCTCGGTTGATGCGCCAACTCCCGGTTCGCAACCGACGGCCATCCTCTTCGACGCCGATCCGTGGGACGAGGCACGAGCTGACCAACTGCGATCGCTC
The DNA here is from genome assembly GCA_043738825.1 of Schlesneria sp. Classification (GTDB taxonomy): domain Bacteria; phylum Planctomycetota; class Planctomycetia; order Planctomycetales; family Planctomycetaceae; genus Schlesneria. The sequence goes on along the minus strand of JAYUFF010000018.1, from coordinate 1,591 downwards.
TTCCAGCAGCATCCGACCGCGAACACGATCGCGCTGATGAGCCTGCCTCACCCCAATCACGAAGCCGCGATCATCCACTTGGGAGCCACCACAGTCCTGCCGAAGTTGGGCGATCAGTCTACAATTTTGAAGGCGGTGATCGGCTCGCTTGGAATCTTTGGAATGGCTAACGACCTCAACCGAATCGAAACGCTAGCGGGGAGGGAAAACGAATGTTCTCTTGGAGGAAACCGAGCGATGCGGTGATGCAACAGCTCGCCGAACGCTTGCAGTCGGAGTCACTGACATACGACAGTCCCGACGGTTGTCCACCGCCTGGATTTGTCGATGATCGGTTGAGCGTGATCCTCGGTTCGGGACCAGCGAGTTTTGATGCAGCGCGGCGGGCGATTCAGAATTGGAAGATGTTTCCCTCGGTCATGGCGGGGCTGTGGCCGTCGCGGCCAAGCATCCAACCCGGCGAGATCGTTCACGTTCTCTTTCGCGCCGGGCCGCTGTGGACCACGAATTCGTGCCGCATTCTGCGCGTCATCGACGAAGCGGGAGAAACGGCTCGATTCGGCTTCGTCTACGGCACACTGCCCGGTCATGTGGAGCGGGGTGAAGAAACGTTCGTCGTCGAATGGGATCGGCCTACCGATGTCGTGACCTATTCGCTCCGGGCCTTTTCACAACCGGCTCACTGGTTGGTCTGGTTGGGGTATCCGTACACGCGGCTTCAGCAAGCCCGATTCCGCCGTCTGTCCGGTCAGTCCATGCAAGCCGCCGTTCAAACCCAAGCCAACACCTGAAGACGGGATGATGGGCGAGGATCAGTTCGTGCTGGACCTCACGCGGCCTCAAGTGAGACGTTTAGCCCCAACGCCATCGGCGTGGGCGCGAATGTGGGGGTTGTGTTGATCGCACCCACGCCGATGGCGTTGGGGCTAAACGTAAATCCTCTCATTCGTGACCGCGTGATTCATTCCGGCGTCTCGGCCAGCCTGATGTTTCGGAACGCGAGGTCCGTTGTTGGGTCGTGGCCCTGCAAACTGAAGTGGCCGGGGGCGAGGCGTTGGCCTTCGCGCGGGTTGTCGTTCGGTTTGCGGTCGTCGGTCCAGTCGATGACCTGCACGCCGTCTATCCAGGTCGTGAAGTGCGGGCCGTCGGCGACCAGCATCGCGGTGAACCACTGACGGTCGTTCGAGATCACGCGGCGGGCCGACACTCGTTTGAAGATCGCTCCCGTACCGTGGTCGTCCGGTTGCGTGCGGTCTCCATCTTTGAAGCCATTTTGAATTGCGAACTCCTTGAAGCCGTTGTGAATTTGAAATTCGTAGCCGTGCGACGGGTTCTTTTCGGTTCCCTCCATCGCGCGGAAGAAGACTCCACTGTTCAGCTTGTCGCCGTTGGTGATCGCTTCAAACTGGAAGACGAAGTTGCCCGCCGTCTTCTCGGTTTCGAGGAAGCCGCGCCCGCCGGTGACGTGGATCGTGCCGTCTTTCACCGCGAACTTGCTCTGCCCGCCGGGGACTTCGCGCCAGCCCTTGAGCGACTCGCCATCGAACAGCGGCTGCGTGCCGAGCGGCTTGAGATAGACGTTGCGGAACTC
>JAYUFF010000017.1:0-2971 GCA_043738825.1 Schlesneria sp. | reverse complement strand
CGTTGTCGATCGTCGAGAACCTGCGTCCCGTGCTGGAGCGGGAGAACCTCGCCCCGGCCCGCGACCGCGTTCACGATCTGTTTCTCGAACACGTCATGGCGCATGCCCCCGGCTACGACAAGCTGATCTCGTGGGCCGATGCTCCGATCATGCCGACCCCCGGCGCGGTGGGCGACATCCTCAAGACGATCGCCGAACGGCAGGGGATCAACGCGGTGGGAGTCGATATCGGCGGTGCAACCACCGACGTCTTCAGCGTCTTCAACGGGACGTTCAATCGCACGGTGAGCGCCAATCTCGGGATGAGCTATTCGATCTCAAACGTCCTCGCCGAAGCGACGCTGCCGATGATCCTGCGGTGGGTGCCCTACGACAGTGACGAGCGCGAACTGCGGAACCGCGTGAAGAACAAGATGATCCGCCCGACGACGATTCCTCAGACGTTGGAAGCGCTGATGTTCGAGCAGGCGGTCGCGCGCGAGGCGCTGCGGCTGTCGTACATCCAGCACAAGCAGTTCGCGACGACGCTGGCGGGAGTGCAGCAGCAGCGGTCGATCGGTGACGCCTTCGGACAGAACACGGGGGACCGGTCGATCGTCAACAACATGGCCCTCGATCTGCTCGTCGCTTCGGGCGGAGTCCTTTCCCACGCCCCGCGCATGGAGCAGACGGCAATGATGCTGATCGACGCCTTCGAGCCGGAAGGGATCACGCGGCTGGCGAAGGACAGCATTTTCATGATGCCACATCTCGGCGTGCTGGCGTCCGTCCATCCCCGCGCCGCGATGGAGGTCTTCGAGCGAGATTGTTTGGTATACCTCGGCACGTGCATCGCGCCGAAGTTCGTGGGAAAGACAGGGGGCCTTGCGAAACCGGGGACTCCGATCTGCGGCTACAAGTTTTCGGGAGCGTTGCGAGACTCGGGCGAACTCCGTTTCGGCGATCTCCAACGGCTGCGTCTCGGCCGTGGAGAGACCGCCCAAGTTCAACTCGACCCCGCGCGAGGCTTCGATGTCGGCGCAGGCCCCGGCAAACCGCTCACCGCCACAATTCACGGCGGTACGTCCGGAGTCATCCTCGACGGCCGAGGCCGCCCGCTCACGTTGCCGTCTGATCGCGCGACCTGCCGTGAAACTGTGAGACGCTGGAACAAGGCGATGGAGATGTACCCGGAGTGAAAGGTTCAAGGTAAGTCATGTCATGGTTGGCAGATCAAATCTACGCGGTGCCCAAACCGGGTGTCATCAATGCCTTTCTCGCTCAGCCTGGCCTGCGCGATGAATTGTTCTTGGTGAAGGATTTGGAAGGCATCCAATTCGACTGGGCGAGGCAGATTTTCTTTTCTGACGCCGCACCTATGGAGCATCGTGCGAAACGACATGGGCTTCCTGACGAAGGACTGCTCGTAGTTTCGCCCGTGATTTACAAGTCGGGGTATGACAGGAACGACTCGGACGCCAGCCCTTTCTGGCAGCTATTCAACAAGGATGGGGAAGAAGAGGAAAACGTCAAATGGTCGATGATCAACGGAACTGACTCAATCGACGTAATTCTTCCTTCGGACATCGAAGGCCTGTCGCCGCCATTGGGTCTCTTGAGATTCCTCAAGGCCTTGCAGCAATCAACTCACTCTCCGTTGGTCTACTACTACTGTCAGATGTGGGGAGGAGATGTCGAGGTTGAGGTCGCGTGGGTTTTCGACCATGAAGATAAGGTTTTCAGATTCATCGACGACGAGACCATCGAAACGACGACATTATCCGGCAAATCGATCGGTGAAGGGGATGTCCTACAACAGGCGATGCGAGCCGTCGGTCTCGTGTTGCCCACGAAGTATTTTGCGCTGCACACCTCCTTCGATTGGCAGCGCTACTGGTTGGGCATGAATGGTTCATCGTTCGATTTCGACAAGTAATCCCAAAGCCTGAAGAGCAACAACAGATGGCACAGGCATACACACCCGGATTGACGGTCTCGCGCGGCGGCTCGTGGCGGCGGCGGCGCGTGTTGCCGATTGTGGGGGACGTGCTGGTGGCGGCGGGGCAGTCGGTGGCGGCGCGCGATGTTGTGGCGCGGACGATGATGCCGGGAGACGCCACGCCGGTGAATCTGGCCAAGCGGTTGGGCGTTTCGGCGGGGGATCTCGTGCGGTCGCTGCTCAAACAGGTGGGAGAACGCGTTGTTGTTGGCGAGCCGCTCGCGCGGACGAAGGGGTTCTTCGGGTACTTTCAGACGGACGTGCCGTCTCCCGTGGCGGGCGTGATCGAGTCGGTGTCAAAGGTCACGGGGATGGTCATCTTTCGGGGTGAGCCGCTGGCTGTGCAGGTGCTCTCGTACCTGACAGGGCAGGTGGTTGAAGTCATTCCGAACGAGGGAGTCGTCGTCGAATCCGAAGCCGCGTTGATTCAGGGGATCTTCGGCGTGGGAGGAGAAGCGTATGGCACGCTGCGGATCGTCGCGAAGACTCCCGACGAAGACCTGACCGAATCGCACATCACGCCCGACTTGAAAGGCTGCGTCGCGGTCGGAGGCCGTCGGATGACAGGGGCTGCCGTGCGGAAGGCGATTCAAGTCGGAGCGGCAGCCGTCGTGGCGGGAGGGATCGACGATCATGACCTGCGCGAAATCCTCGGCTACGACTTGGGAGTGGCCGTCACCGGGAACGAGAAGCTCGGCACGACGATCATCATCACCGAAGGCTTTGGCGACATCGCGATGGCGCGGCGGACGTTTGAGTTGCTGAAGTCGCACGAGGGACGCGAGGCATCCGTGAACGGCTCGACCCAGATTCGCGCGGGGGTGATGCGGCCGGAGATATTGATTCCGCTGAGTGATGTGACATCGCCCGATCAATCTTCCTCGTTTAACCGCGTGGGCAACGCCCCGCGCGTCGATGGGCAAACCGGCGGTGAACATTATTCACCGCGTAGGAACGATCGGGGTCAGGTGGTTCAAAGTTCAATTCTCGCGG
>JAYUFF010000016.1:0-2972 GCA_043738825.1 Schlesneria sp. | reverse complement strand
CGCGCGATCTGAACTTCGTGCTCGACGATCAAGTGACATGGAGTTCGCTCGAAGAAACTGTTCGCGGTGCCGCTGGTCCGCTGCTGGAATCGATCGGCTTCGGCGAACAGTACAAGGGAAAACAAATTCCCGACGGCAAGAAGAGCTACCTCGTCACGCTCATGTACCGCTCGCCCGAACGAACTCTGACCAGCGACGAAGTCGAGGCGGCTCAGCAATCCGTCATTGCCACGTGTCAGAGCCAACTCGGCGCGACGCTGCGTGCGTGATCGTCACGTCTTCCTCCCCTCGCCCCTCCGGGGAGAGGGGTCGAGGATGAGGGGCGAGCATCTTTGGCCGTCCCAGCGCAGGGCCAATGCTTTTCAATTTGGGGGTACCACGGTCACGGAGCTTCGACGTGGCCGTGTGCGGAGGTCAGGTCGATTTCCCAATCGCACGGCCACGTCGAAGCTCCGTGACCGTGGCACCCCAAATTGAAAACGCATTGGCCCTGCACTGGGGTGGCCAAAGATGCTCGCCCCGACCCCTCGACCCCTCTCCCCGGAGGGGCCGAGGGGAGGAAGACGTGACGATCACGCACGCAGCGTCGCGCCGAGTTGGCTTTGGCAGGAGGCGATGACCGATTGCTGAGCCGCCTCCACTTCATCGCTGGTCAGTGTTCGCTCGGGCGAGCGGTACATGAGCGTGACAAGGTAGCTCTTTTTTCCGTCGGGAATTTGTTTTCCCTTGTACTGTTCGCCGAAACCGATCGACTCCAACAGCGGACCGGCCGCGCCGCGAACGGTCTCTGCGAGGGAACTCCACGTCACCTGATCGTCGAGCACGAAGTTCAGATCGCGCGACGATCCTTGATACTGCGGCAGCGGCTGGAACTTCGGAACCAGATTGGCGTGAGCCTCCAGCACCGAGACATCCAGCTCCGCAACCGAGACCGCATCGCGCAGGTCGAGTTGATCCGAGACCGACCGGTCCAACTCACCGAGCCAGCCCCACGACTGGCCGTTGAGAAAGACTTCGGCTCCGCGTCCGGGGATGAACTGCGGCAGGCTCGACGGTTCGCACGTCACTTTCGCCGACGAGTTGATTCGCGCGGCGAGTTGCTCGACGACGCCCTTCATCTCGGCGAACGGACGACCGCTCACGAGGCCGATCATCGTCGGCTCCGACTGCGACTGCGGCAGCGACTTGTCGGTCGAGAGGTAGACGGCAGCGATCTCGAAGAGCTGCGCCCCGAACGAGCCGCGCCGTTCGTTCTCGCGGCGCGAGACCATCAGGCTCGGGATTAGGCTGTGTCGAAGCAGGCTCGCCTGGCGGAAGTCGGGATGATCAATCGACAGCGGCGGCAAGTCACCGCGCGGGTTGAACAGCTTGTGGTCTCGTTCACTCACCAACGACAGCGTGATCGCCTCGTAGAAGCCCGACGCGGTGAGGACATCGCAGACGCGATCGGTCACGCGGTCCCGCAGCGATTGGGAACTGCGGCAGAGCGGCACCGAAACGTCATCGCGAATCTTGTCATAGCCGTGGATGCGCGCGACCTCTTCGATCAGGTCGATCTCACGAGTCAGATCGCGCCGGTTCGATGGCGGCACAAACGTCGCCGACTCGCCGGTCGCTTCGTAGGATGGGCACTCCTGCCCGTCCGTCTTCTCTTCGCTTCCCGCAGACTCGCCCCCGACCAGCTTCAAGCCAAGCGATTCCAAGATGCGCACCGCTTCGTCCGACGGAATCTTGATGCCAAGAATCCGCTCGATCTGTGCAAACCGCAGCGTGATCGGATCGCACTCCGCAGGAGGTCGTGTACCGGCGAAGACCGCTCCATCGAGCAACTCGCCTCCCGCCAGTTCGAGGATCAACTCGCAGCAGCGTCGGCTGGCCCAGTCGGGGCCGTGCGGATCGAGTGCCCGCTCGAAGCGGTACGACGAATCGGAGTGCAGTTTGAGTCGTCGCGACGTCTCGCGAATCGACAGCGGCGCGAAGAGGGCCGCCTCGATGAGGATGTTCTTGGTCGCCGTGGTGATCTCGGTCTCGGCTCCGCCCATGACTCCCGCCAGCGCGACGGGATGGTCGGCGTCGGCGATGACGCACATCTCGGGAGTGAGCACGTACTCCTTGTGGTCGATGGCTTGCAGCTTCTCGCCCGGCTTGGCTCGCCGCACGATGATCTTCTTGTCGTGCAGCCTGTCAAAATCGAAGGCGTGCAACGGCTGACCGCATTCCATCAGGACATAGTTCGTGATGTCGATGATGTTGTTGATCGAGGCAATGCCGATCGTGGCCAGTCGCTGCACCAGCCACGCGGGACTCGCCCCGACCTTCGCGCCGCGAACGATCCGCGCCTGATACTGCGAGCAGAGATCGGGGCACTCGATGGCCACCGATGTCACCGCCGACACGGGCGACGTGCCGCACTTCGGCGACGCGGCCGGAACCTTCAGCGTCTGCCCGAGCAACACCGCCGCCTCACGCGCGATCCCCAAGTGCCCGAGGCAATCGGGTCGGTTGCTGGTCACTTCGAGATCAATGCAGGTGTCGTTTCCGACCGCATGAAACTCCTCCAGATTCAGCCCCGACATCGTCAGCCGCTCGGTCAACTCCTCGACCGAAACGTCGAGCATCACGTACTGCCTGAGCCAATCCCAACTGACGAGCATGTCTCACCACCACTCAAAAAAATGTCCCCCACGGCCACCCCACGCGAGGCGGTACTTTAGACGGACGCGATCAACGGCGGAAGCCTCTTGAGACGGACGCCCACGGCCCTTCCCAATTTCAAAGTAGGGTGGGACAAGCTCGCATCGAGCGCCGGCCCACCCTGAAAAACCGGCTCTCCGCCATTCGTGTTGATTCTCGTGTCCAATCAGTGGCTGGGTGCTAGTGTAGTGCTGCTGAGTTGTGGGAGCTTATCTTTACATGCAAAACCGTGAGATATCCCAAGATGGCTGGCCAATGTTGGCCGAAAACGCAGTGAA
>JAYUFF010000015.1:0-2973 GCA_043738825.1 Schlesneria sp. | reverse complement strand
GCGCAGCAACTCGCGGCGGGAGAGCGATGGATGCGCGTGCGGCCAGTTTGTGGGATGCCATTGAGTCACAGTGCAATCTCCTCCAGCGTTTGCTTGTCTGAATGAATCTCACAACTAGCCCGACGCGCAAGCGAGGGCTTGGCATGGACCAACCGTCAGCCCTCGCTTGCGCGGCGGGCTAGTTCGGCGAATGGACCGCACCGCTTCCCGATTCAAACAGTTTGGCCGCTCGCTCGCGATGCAGCTTCAACAGTCGATCGACATCTTCTGCGAGCAGGTATCCGGACGCTTTCAACGTGTCAGCGGCGGCGGTGAGTTGGCGGGTGTACTCGTCGAGTGAGCCGTATCGCTCCTGAACCGACGGACGCGGGTCGCCGGTTTTCTCGCGGTCGGCCTTCGTCACGGGAAACGGAATGTACGAGCCGGTCAGACTGACGAGTTGGCCTTCCGCTCCGACATCGGCTTTGCGCGGGTTCCAACCGGTGTACGTGGCGACGGGGACCGCGACTTCGACGGGCAGCAAACAACCAAGCTCGTTGCCATCGGCTCCGCAGCGCGGGGCGAGGACGCGATAGTCGCCTCGCAAACGCGGCGGTTGGAGATCGATGATTCGCTCGGTCTCCCAGCGCGATCCGAAGTCGAGCAGGCTCGGTTGCTGAATCGTCTCGGGGTAGGTCACGCCGGGAATGTTCGGAAAGCCGGTTCCCGCGTGACGCCAATCGACGAGAGTCCCGTCAGAGATGGAGGGCAGGACACTGGGAGGCGGCTCGGTTCCGTCCTTGGCCCACTTGTCCAAGGCCAACAGCAGCGAACGCAGAAACGGTTTGTAGTCGCCCGGGTTGGGCAGGTTCTGTCCGTTGCCATCTGTTGGCGGATAGCCGCTCGGTCCGTGCTGGGTTCCGCCAAAGGTGTAGAAGCGGACGTGAGCGAGTTGAGCGGAGGAATCATCTCCTGTCCCCTCGCCCCGGCTTTGCGGGGAGAGGGCTAGGGTGAGGGGTTCTTCCTTTCCTGTCCCCTCGCCCCTCGCTTTGGAGGGGAGAGGGTTAGGGTGAGGGGTTCTTTCTCCTGCTTTTTCGGATGGCGGAACGTCTTCACCGTTCGGCCCCCTCACCCTAGCCCTCTCCCCCGAAGACGGGGGCGAGGGGACAGGAGTCGAGTCGCGCGTTCCCAGTGGATCGGTGTGGACCAGCGAGCCACTTCTCGTCCAGTACTCGGCGGCCGACTGGGTGTGCATCACGCGGGGAGCTGTCTTCGTCGCGAGTGACCTCTTCAAGATGCCGTCTTCTCGGCCGGAGAGCGGATCGAGCTGGACCTCGTATGCAAACGGAAACCGATCGGGCGGGTAGTCGTGGTGATCGTGCTGGTTGCTGTGCCGCGTCGGCTGAGCGAACCGATGATTGAACGAACCGAGACCGCCTCCGGCGACGTGCGGGATCAGCCCGTCGAAGACTTGTCGGCCGAGTTCGTCCTCGTTGAAGCCCGAGTAGAGGAACTCTCTCAAGAACCGGCCGCTCTGTGAGACGCCGAAGCCGTGCGCGCGATGAATCACCGGCTGACCGTTTTTCGTGAGCGGGTTTCCTTTGCCTGAGCCGTATTTGATCGCGGCGATCAAGTCGCGCACCGACGTGAAGCCAACCCCCATGACGAGCGGGTTCGAGGCTTCGTAGATCAGCTCGTAGATGAAACCCGGCTTCATGCCGCCGGGCATCTCGATCTCGACGTTCGGCAACTGCGTGGGCGAGTTGCTCGACACATCGGTGACATGCAGCGTCCATTGGTCTCGCGGGATGACGACCCGTGCCGCCGCTGGTCGCTCGCGCAATGTGAGCGTCGCCGTCTCGATCCCCTTCGCCGTCGGACGGTACGAGCCGTGGTTGGCCCAATTCACCACCGACCGCGTCATGCCCTTTGAGCCGATGAACTCGCAACGGACCGTGCCGGTGATCGGCGTCTCACCATCGCGAACTGGCGGCGCGGTGAGCCTCAGCCGATCACCGCCCGGCAGCAGTTCGCCGTCCCAACCGCTCCAGACGACGGTGAACCCGTGCCGCATCAGGAAGCCATCGCCCGCGTGTTCCTTCGTTGTCGGGTTGTTGTTGCCGCCATAGTTGAACATGCCGAGCGCCAGTTTGTTGCCTCGATTGTTCACGTCGTACAGCAGCGCTCCGTTTCCTTTCGCCGGATCGGCGGGCGCGAGGATGCAGAGGTCCGTCCAGAACTCGACCCGCCCGGCCGCATTTCGCGGCGCGAGCTTGAGGTCCACCACCGCCTCGTTCTGCCGCAGATTCGGATCGAGTGCGAAGTAGGCTCGCCCGACGATCTTCTCGTAGGGACCGACCTCGCCAAACGAGTGCCCTTCCGCGAAAGGGACTCGCTCAGTGACCTCGAATCGAACCAGTTCGGCATGAGCAGGCGAACCGACGATGACGGCCATCAGAAAGAAAACAGAAAACGCATGTCGCATGAACAACTCTCCCCAAAGTTGCCGTCACGTTACGAAGCGAGATGGAAACCGGCAACGCTCACACCTGACGAACCGCAACCAACAGGCGGCATGACGCGGGATGAGCGGCTATACTCTCGGCGGTTTCGGAATCGGAAGTATTCCATTCAGAGAAGGGTGTGCGAGATGTCCTCGATGCTGACCGAGCGAACTCGGCCGTCAGTGACCAGTCAGCGGCTGCTGACGTGCGCCGATGTCGTCGTCCTTCCCGAGTCGCTTCCCACCGGAGACGTGCGGTACGAACTCGACAATGGAAGGCTGGTCATCATGGCTCCACCGGGCGATCTGCACGGGGCGATTCAATTGAACATCGGCTACGAATTGAAGCGGCAGGGTGAGTTGGCGGGCCACGGCAAGGCTCGCACCGAGGTGGGCATCGTCCTGTGGCGAAATCCCGATCGACTGGTCGGGGCCGATGCGGCGTTCGTGGCCAAGGCGTCGCTGCCGCTCAAGGTGACGAGCGAAGGCTA
>JAYUFF010000014.1:0-2974 GCA_043738825.1 Schlesneria sp. | reverse complement strand
ACAGTGACGACCTACGTGTTTTACGAGTCTGATGAATCCCCTGAGACGCCGCGTGAAGTGGTCAAGGCCGCTCCTGTTGAGGAACAGCGCCGCCAGATCGAGCGTGAATTCGGCGTCCCCGTCCCCGGCGAAATTCTGCCGATGGTGCAGTGGACTAACACCGCGCTGAAGACGCTTCCACCGCCAGGGCCGCTCGACTTCAAAGTTCTTTTCAGGCGCGAGGCTCCCGTCATGCTCGACATCGGTTGTGGCAACGCCCGCTCCACGCTGGCCAGTGCCGTGTGGAGGCCGCAGGTCGATCATCTCTCGACGGATGTCCTGCCCGTCGTGATCCGCTATGCGACGCGGCGAGCCAACCACCGCGGACTGATGAACGTGAAGTTCGCGGTCATCGGCGGACGAGAACTGCTCGCCGATTACATCGCGCCGCAGTCGGTCGCCGAAATCCACGTCTATCACCCGCAGCCGTTTTACGACCCGAAGCAGATTCACAAACGACTCATTACGCCCGAGTTTGTCGCTCTGGTCCACCGGTCGCTCGCGCCGGATGGCCTGTTCGTCCTGCAAACCGACAGCCCGGCCTATTGGAAATACATGCAGCAAGTTGTCCCGCTCTACTTCGAGTTTGCAGAGCATCCCGGCAAGTGGCCCGACGCGCCAAAGGGCCGCACGCGCCGCGAGATCATCGCCCTGCGCGAGAAGCTCCCCGTCTTCCGTGGGACCGGGCGACCTCGCACAGACATCACGCCCGACGAGGCAATCAAGCTCGCCGAATCTCTGCCCGTTCCCCGCTTCGACGCCGACCGCCGACTGATGGCCCTCGACAAACTCGAACGCGAGTCGGGAAGAGACGCGGCAAAAGGGAGCCCACGCGGAAAACAGCGATGAACTGACAAAGCGCTGACTTGGCACACGGTCTTGGGGCGTCAGGCTCATCGCCCCGGAGGGGCGGCATACGGTAGCCCACGGCGTTAGCCGTGGGATTGTGGCGAGCAATAACACAAGCCCCGGAGGGGCGACATATTCGAGTAACCACAGAGACACACGGGAGCAAACACGAAGCGATGCCGCCCCTCTGGGGCTTGCGGAACGTCGGTCGTCGAATCCCACGGCTGACGCCGTGGGCTACCGTATGCCGCCTCTCCGAGGCTGAAGACCCGCGATGTTCCACGTCGCAGACCACTCAAAACGTCCCTCATCACGGCAACTCTCATCCGAATACATGGCCAATGAACCGCCATTGTCCAAATGACCATCGCGTTTGACCGATTATTTTCCGAATGCTCTCCAAGACAGGAACCCCCGCCATGCTGAAGTTGCTCCTCACCATACTGCCAACTCTGCTGATCGCGATTGCGACGACATCGCTCACCGCTGCGCCGCCCGTCCCCGATTCGGTCGTGTGGCAGGAGGCGATCGAATACTCGAACCCGGGCGATGAGCATTTGCAGCTCAACCTCGCGCGACCGAAGACCGGCGACGGGCCGTTTCCCACCATCCTCTGCATCCACGGCGGAGGCTTTCGCGCGGGCAAGCGTGAGTACTACGACGCCCTCTGTGTGAAGCTGGCCGAGCGAGGTTATGTCGCCGCGACGATGACCTATCGTCTCGCTCCGAAGCACCAGTTCCCGGCCGCCGTTCATGACACGAAGGCCGCCGTGCGGTGGCTGCGAGCCAACGCGGCGACCTACAAGATCGACCCGACTCGCATCGGCACGACGGGCGGTTCGGCGGGAGGCCACCTCGCGCAGTTCCTCGCCGTCACGGCCAACGTCCCGCAGTTCGAGGGCACCGGTGGCAACGCCAACCAGTCGAGTTCCGTCGCGTGCGTCGTGAACGTCTACGGCCCGAGTGACTTCACCAAGTCCTACGGCAAAAGCGTGGACGCTCACGAAGTTCTGCCCCTCTGGTTCGGAGGCAACCTCGACACGAAGCGCGATCTCCACATCCAGGGCAGCCCGCTCTATTGGGTCACGCCGAACTCAGCCCCGACGCTCTGCATCCACGGCACCGAGGACAAGTACGTCGCCCACGAACAGGCGGTCTGGCTGGTCGACAAGCTGAAGGCCGCGACCGTCGAAGCCGAACTCCTCACCCTCGAAGGAGCCGGCCACGGCTTCAAGGGAGCCGACGCCGAAAAGGCCGAGCAGGCGCTGTTCGAGTACTTTGATAAGCGGCTGAAGAAGTGATGGCGATGTAGTCAGGCGCGAAAACGGGGCATCGTGCCACTGCTTCGGAGTCCTCGGAGAAGCAGTGCGAGTGGCGAGCCAACTCTCGATCGGCACTGCTTGTCCCAAAGCGGCCAAGCAGTGGCACGTCCAATCAAATTCAACGCTTCAAGCCGGGGGCCGCAGGCCCAAGAAACTTTGAGTTGACGGTCGATGGAAATGGAACGCTCGTTCGTCATCCACGTTCGTGCTGAGGTTTCTTGTGCTTCGCACCCAGCTTGAAGCAAGCTGGGCAACCCCGCCCAGCCGCTACGTCCAACGCTACCAAACGAGTTGCAGAGATTTCAAAAAGACAACGAGAAATAGAAATTTGAACAACATCCAGTTTCTTCCCCGATATGCGATCGAGGCAGTGTGCATGATGAATGCGAAGCCGCCACCGTACAACACAGCGACCATCGCGAAGTTATACAACTGAACGCTGGCCACACCCGGCGCTGGAGCGACCATCATGTTATCTGACAAGCCGAGTACTCGATGAATTGCGAGCATGATTAAGAATGGAATCAGAAAGCAGAATGTCAACCAGTGTGAATATGCAAAATCAATTTTGACTGCGTCGTCTTCCATGAGATTTCTCATTGTGATCTCCGGGCAAACGTGGACGAGCTTGACGATCCGATGGTCTTCGAGTTCACCTTGGATGTCAGAGGCGAGTTGTTCGATTGCCTAGATGAACAGTTTTGTAGGGTGCGTGGAGTCTTCGGAACGCACCAGTTCGCGCGGGGCGTTCCGAAGACTTCACG
>JAYUFF010000013.1:0-2975 GCA_043738825.1 Schlesneria sp. | reverse complement strand
GCGAAGGTTCGGTTCACGTCCAACTTCGCTTGCGCTTCAGGCTTCAATTTGAACGTGACAAATTCGGGCTAAGGGCTTAACCGGCCGGTTGACGGGGGACATCACCTCGCTTTCTCTGAGGTCTTTTGTGGAGTGGACATCGCGCACCGGAAGCCGACGTGCGACATGCCGGTATCCGGACTGCAACCGTGTCGCGCGCTGGGACGATAGCGAGAACAATAATCGTCGTTGCACAGGAACGAGCCGCCGCGCTGGGCGCGCTGCGGCATGAAGGGTTGCCGAGGATCGAAGCTGCGTTGCGAGCCGGTTGGGTTCACGATGACCGGGCCGTTTGCGCGACGCAGATAGACTTCGCGGTCGTACCAGTCGCTGCACCACTCCCACACATTGCCCGCCGTGTCGAACAGGCCGTAGCCGTTGGGCGGAAACGTCTTCACGGGAGCCGTCCGCACGAAGCCGTCGGCGGACGTGTTCTGGTGCGGGAACTGACCCTGCCAGAGATTGGCATGTATTGCCGTGTCGGTTGGTTTCTCATCACCCCAGCAGTACGGCTGGCCTTCGAGTCCTCCGCGCGCGGCGAACTCCCACTCGGCTTCCGTGGGCAAGCGTTTGCCGGCCCACTTCGCGAAAGCAACGGCATCGTCCCACGAGACTTGAACGACCGGATGGTCCTCACGCTCGTCGAGGTTACTGTCCGGACCTTCGGGATGTTTCCAATCGGCTCCTGGAGTCCAGGTCCACCACTGCGCCACGTTATTCAATTTGACGGGGCCTTCGGTTGGCGTGAAGACGAGCGATCCCGCCTTGAGCGTTCCTTGAGGCGGCGGCGTTCCCGGAGGCAACTGCTTCACAATCTCCGCCACGTCGGGAACCTGCTCCGCCGTCGTGACGTATCCCGTCTGATCGACGAACTGTCGGAACTGCCTGTTCGTGACTTCGGTCTCGTCGATCCAGAAGCCATCGACGCGCACGCGATGCGCCGGCTTCTCGTCCGGCCACCCGAGTTCCGCATCGGTCCCCATCGTGAACTCGCCACCGGCAATCCAGACCATGCCGTCTGTCGAGGCCACGGTCTGCGTGACGACGGGCGTCCCGCCTGACGCGGTCTCGATCGGCGCAGTGACACTGAACGCACCACGCCTCGCAGGATCCTCGCGCGACGAGTTCCAAGACTTCGTCACCGCGAACATGATTGCAAACGCAGCCAGTCCCACACCGAGCGTCAACAGGTTGTTCTTCATGGGGTTCTCGGCGAGCGGGTTTTGAATCTGCAAGCTGTTTGCGCTCCGACCATTCGGCCGCCTCAATGAATGAGGGAGGGGGGAACGAAGAAATGTGGAAGTGAGAGGCGATCCGAAACGAAATCGCTTGTTTTCAGGGTGCCACGGTCATGGCTTGGCGTGGCCGTGCTTTGGTCGTCGCGAAGACACGGCCACGCCAACCATGACCGTGGCACCCAAAACACAATCCAGTTGCAGCCAACCCAAGTTCTCGGACAGCCTCTGAGATCGACGACGTTTGTCAGCATCGCGGCGGCCAGCGAGAACTTCAATCGTGCCTCGATGAGAATTTGATGAAGTCGCATTCGGTCACACAGATTCAATGTCCACTCGACGGTGACGGCCTGCGCGGGAGGATGGTGCGGGCTTGCATCGTTCGCCGGGGCGATGACAATGGCCGCAACTTCAAGGAGTTCGATTCATGCCTCTGTACGAGTACGCCGTCATCCGGCCCGATGGTTCGCACTGGAAAACATTTGAAGTCCTGCAACGTCTCGGCGAGACGCCGCTCACCAAACATCCCGAAACGGGCGAGCCGGTCGAACGCATCATCTCGGTCATCAATGGCCCGATGCCGCCCGGCGACAGAATCAAAGGTGACATTAGCAACAAGCATTTGGAGAAGCAGGGCTTCACGAAGTACCAGAAGACCTCGACCGGCAAGTACGAGAAAGTTCTCGGTGACGGCCCCGATTTGATCCGCAAGGACGATCACCCCTGAGGCGAGCGACGGGAAGAAATGGGCTTGTAGGATGGGCACTCTTGCCCGTCTGGGTTGGTGACGGAAAGCCAGACGGGCAAGAGTGCCCATCCTACATCGCTCATCGTTGAGGGCGTTGGTCATCGAGGTGATTTGCAGCGACGCATCGGCCCCCGCGGATGAAGCCTCGCAGCGGTGGGCACGTGGATTGCGACATCATTGATGCGTTGAGCAGGACGCCTTCCGAACAAACGTTCCCCTGCTAGACTACGCTGCGTCATCGGCCGGGTTGCTGAATCATTTGGCAGTCTGTGCCTCATCGTGTGACGATTGAACGACAACAGGACCGGTCTGCCATCGCTGCGCGACGACTTCGAGCCAACCCACGAGATCGACACAACAGGAGTCTTCAACGATGCGAGTCTGGCCAGGACGGCCCTCACCTTTGGGAGCCACTTGGGATGGCAAGGGCGTCAACTTCGCCGTGTTCTCGGAGAACGCGACGCAGGTCGATCTGTGCCTGTTCGATTCCCCCACTGCCACGCGCGAGTCGCATCGTATCCCGCTTCCCGAGCAGACCGACTTCGTCTGGCACGGCTTCTGTCCCGACGTGCGGCCCGGCCAACTGTATGGCTTCCGCGCATCGGGGCCTTACGAACCTCATCGCGGTTTGCGGTTCAACGCGAATAAAGTGTTGCTCGATCCCTACGCGAAGGCGATCGGCCGCAATCTGACCTGGAACGATGCGGCATTCGGTTACAAGGTCGGTGATCCGGCAGTCGATCTTTCGTTCGACGAACAGGACAACGCGGCGACGGCTCCGCTGGCGGCCGTCATCAACCCGTCGTTCCGCTGGCTGGGCGACGAACCGCCACGCACGCCGTGGCACAAGACGCTGATCTACGAGATGCACACAAAGGGCTTCTCGTACAAAAGTCCCTGGGTTCCGAAGGAGCATCGCGGCACGTACGCGGGGTTGGCCGATGAGGGTTCGC
>JAYUFF010000012.1:0-7846 GCA_043738825.1 Schlesneria sp. | reverse complement strand
GAAGTAAGCCATGTGGAGGAGCCTTTCACGTAGGTTGAGGGTTGGAGCGCGGAACGGAAGAGAACAACATTCGCGAGTGAGCATCTTCGCTCCGCGCTTCATGCACGGCGCGGCGACGACCTGCAACGCCGATGTCTTCGCGTGCGCTGCGGCTCAGGTGAAGAAGGCTCTCGAAGTGACGCTGGAACTCGGCGGCGCGAACTACGTTTTCTGGGGCGGTCGCGAGGGCTACCACAATCTCTACAACACCGACATGAAACGCGAACTCGATCACCTCGCCAAGTTCATGCACATGGCGGTCGACTACGCGAAGAAGATCGGCTTCACGGGCCAGTTCCTGTTCGAGCCCAAGCCGAAGGAGCCGACCAAGCATCAGTACGACTTCGATGTCGCCGCGTGCCTGAACTTCTGCCGTGCGAACGGACTGATGGAGCACGTGAAGATGAACGTTGAAACCAACCACGCGACGCTGGCCGGTCACACGATGATGCACGAGTTGGAATACGCCCGCATCCAGGGAGCCTTGGGCAGCATCGACGCCAACACGGGCGACCTGCTGTTGGGCTGGGACACCGATCAATTCCCGACCGACATCTACCTCACCACGCAGTGCATGCTGGTGATCCTTGAACAGGGCGGCATCGCGCCGGGCGGAGTCAACTTCGACGCCAAGGTCCGCCGCGAAAGCTTCGAGCCGCTCGATCTGTTTCACGCTCACATCGGCGCAATGGACGCCTTCGCCCGAGGAGCCAAGATCGCCGCCGCGATCCGCAAGGACGGCGTCCTCAAAGATTTCGTCAAGAACCGCTACCGCAGCTTCGACGAGGGAGTCGGTGCCGAAATCGAAGGGGGCAAAGCCACGTTCGAGTCGCTGGAGAAGTACGTCCTCGGCAAGAAGAAACTCAACCCCAACGAATCCGGCCGACAAGAGATGCTGGAGAACATCATCAACCAGTATGTCTGACCTGCACGGTCGGCGGATCCGCGATCACGATGGGTTGCGGTGCGAGATTCTTTCACGCGATACCCGGCAGCGTCGATGCTGCCGGGTATTCTTGTTGTCGGAGGGAACCTCGTCACTCATCAGGCATTGGGGCTGTTCCGACACGCGCAATTCAGCAAGAATGCAGTTAGTCGCCGACTGCTATCCTATGGAAAGGAATCCTTAATCATGAGTGCCACATCAACAATCGAATGGACCGACGCGACGTGGAACCCAGTTCGGGGTTGCACCAAAATCAGTCCCGGTTGCACCCACTGCTACGCCGAGACTTTCGCGGAACGTTTTCGCGGCGTACCGGGGCATCCTTACGAGCAGGGTTTTGATCTGCGCATCGTCCCGGAGAAACTGGCGGAACCATTGAAGTGGCGTGCGCCAAAGATGGTCT
Organism: Schlesneria sp.; assembly: GCA_043738825.1. GTDB lineage: Bacteria > Planctomycetota > Planctomycetia > Planctomycetales > Planctomycetaceae > Schlesneria. The sequence continues at coordinate 6,458 of JAYUFF010000012.1, read as the reverse complement.
TCGTCAACTCGATGAGCGACCTGTTCCATGAGGACATCCCAGACGAGTACATCGTAGATGTCGTCCGAGTCATGACGATCGCGAATTGGCACACATATCAAGTCTTGACGAAACGTGCCGCCCGTCTGCGAAGCTTGCTGAATACGTCACTCCGTTTTGCTGCTTCGCAGTCTCACATCTGGTGGGGTGTCAGCGTTGAGAATCGAAAACACGGTGCCCCTCGAATAGGCGAACTACGTGCCGCCAAAGCCGCAATGCGTTTTCTATCAATTGAGCCGCTGCTTGAAGATGTCGGGATCATCGACCTTCGTGGGATTCATTGGGTGATCGTTGGCGGTGAAAGTGGTGCTGGAGCCAGACCGATGGATGAAAAGTGGGTTCGGTCATTGCGGGATCAGTGCCGATCCGCCGCCGTTCCGTTCTTCTTCAAACAATGGGGCGGCGTGAGAAAAAGCGAAGCGGGACGACTCCTCGAAGACCAAACGTATGACGAGTTTCCTGAACAGGAGCCGCGGGTCAACAACTTGACCGACGGTCAGCGTCGGCAGTTGATTGAGACCATCAACAGCACTCACCTTGCGAGGGGAGTTGCATGAGTTCGGACTCCCTTTATCACGGTCGTGAACAATCGCAAGTCAAGCACCTGATCTTGAAACGATATCTTGAGCAATTCGCTTTCATCATCGGTTCTTGGTCTGACTCGATCACCTACATTGATTGCTTCTCCGGGCCGTGGGAGTCCCGTTCCCCTCGCTATGAAGACACGTCTTTCGTCATCGCTATTGGCGAACTGCGCAAAGCACGCGAAAAGTTGGCGGTGAATCGTCGGCAACTTGAACTGCGGTGCTGTTTCATTGAAGAGGACAAAGCGGCGTTTGAAGATCTGAGCGAATTCGCGGCAACCGTAAACGACATTGAGATCAAGACGCTCAACGGCAAACTCGAAGAATCCATCGACGAGATCGTGGCATTCGTCAAACAGTCGAAGCGAAAGACGTTTCCGTTTCTATTCATCGATCCAACAGGTTGGACGGGATTTGCTCTTGATGCCATCAAACCATTGTTGACGCTCAAGCCCGGAGAAGTGCTCATCAACCTCATGACGAAGGATATTCACCGATTCATCAATTGGACCGAGGAATCCAATCAGCAGAGCTTTGCTCGATTGTACGGCAGCGACTCGTTTCGCCGAAGAGTGTCTGGACTATCGGGGCTTGATCTTGATGATGCCTGCGTTGAGCAATACATGACCGTCCTACAGCAGGCCGGAAGTTTCCCGTTCTCGAGTTGTGCGATCGTTCTGAATCCTGAAACAGATCGCAGTCATTTCCATCTTGTTTACGTCACGCGAGATCGTAAAGGCATTGAGGTCTTCAAAGTTGCTGAACGCAAGTCGATGGAAGAAATGAAAACCGTTCGTGCGGAAGCTCAGCAAAGAAGCCGAGTTCAAAAGACCGGACAACTGGAGATGTTCTCTGCGGAAGTGGCTCATAATCCGTCGTACTTTGAGGGCCTTCGCTGCCGTTATTGCTCGCTAGCAAGGAAGCAACTCGAAGACCAGTTACGCAAGCACGCCAGCATCCCCTATGACGATGCTTGGGTTGCCGCACTACGAATGCCACTTGTTTGGGAAAGCGATTTGAAAGAGTGGATCAAGGATTGGAGATCGCAAGGAACGATCCAATTGGACGGACTCGCGGCTGGAAGGAAAGTCCCAAAACGTGGCGACGGACATATGCTCGTTTGGCTTCCCACAAACCCGCTTCAGTAAGCAAACAAGGGCCGCGGTCATTGATCAGATTCATACGGTGTGTCTTGCTCTGCATTGGAAATACCGATTCATCAAGGAGCTTGTTGTGATTTCTGCGTTTGTCATCCAAACGGTGCCTGCGTCAATGCCTGCTCATCCGTCTCACTGGTTGGCTGGGTGGCGTGTTGCTTGGTTCGTCTTATTGGCAATGTTTGGCGTGGTATGTGACCGAGCCTGTGCTCAACAGACTCCAACGAATGGCAGGTTTGCGATTGCCATTCATGGGGGGGCCGGGGATGAGTTGGACAACATCACCGAGGACGAGCGGAAGGCGCATCGCAAGTCGCTGGCGGCGGCACTCGAAGTGGGGCGGAAGATCATTGCCGACGGGGGCAAAGCGATCGATGCGGTCGAGCAGACGATTCGGGTGCTCGAAGACGATCCGCTCTTCAATGCCGGGCGGGGGGCTGTCTTCAATGCGGCGGGGACTCACGAGTTGGATGCGAGTGTCATGGATGGCAGCACCGGAATGGGAGGGGCGGTCGCGGGAGTCACGACGGTAAAGAACCCGATCTCGCTGGCTCGACTGGTGATGACCGAGACTCCGCATGTGCTGTTGATGGGGGCTGGCGCCGAGAAGTTCGCCGACGACATGCGGGACCGGAAGCAGATCGAGCGTGTGAAAAACAGCTACTTCAGCACGGAGCTGCGGCGGTTGGAATTGGAGAAGGAGAAGAAGGCGCAGGCCGAGAAGCCTCACCGAGGGACCGTCGGTTGTGTGGTGTGTGACAAACACGGCAATCTGGCGGCTGGCACGTCCACCGGCGGACTGACGAACAAGATGATGGGGCGAGTGGGCGACTCACCGATCCTCGGCGCGGGAACCTACGCCAACAATGCGACGTGTGCGGTGAGCTGCACCGGCACGGGCGAGTACTACATCCGCAACAGCATCGCCTTCCACGTCTCGGCCCTGATGGCTTACAAGGGACTGTCGGTCGATGACGCCACAAAGCACGTGATCGAGAAGGTTCTGCCGAATGACATCGGGGGAGTGATCGCCGTCGATGGGAAGGGAGGCATCTCGATGCGATTCAACACGTCGGGAATGGCCCGCGCCTCGACCGACTCCAGCGGCAAAGTGGTCATCGAGTTGGGGAAGTGACCGTGGCGTGAGGGGATCAGGGGAGATCTGTCAGTCAGTCCTCTAACCGAGAGCACATTTCAAAACCAGCCCGACGCGCAAGCGAGGGCTTCGCGTGGATTATATGTTCAGCCCTCGCTTGCGCGTCGGGCTAGTTTACCGTGATTTCAAACTGCGTTTTGAAACGTGCTGCGCAGATAGAAGCCTCCCGATGCCCGACTTCACTGTGCTGCAATGGACCCTCGCGCTGATCGCGGCCTTCTGTGCGGGAGTGTCGAAGGCGGGGCTGGCGGGGATGGGATTGTTGGGCGTCACGTTCATGGCCGGCGCGGTTCCGGGGAAGGCGTCCTCCGGGATTGTGTTGCCGCTCCTGATCTTCGCCGACATCATCGCCGCCTCGACATTTCGTGAGCATGTGCAGTGGAGTCAGATCCGCCGACTGGCCTGGCCCGTGTGTCTGGGCATCGTGATCGGTTGGCTGTTGCTGATGGTGATCCCCGACGCCGCCTTTCGCCCGATCATTGGAGGCATGGTGCTGGGGATGCTGACTCTGCAAGTGGTGCGTCAGCGGTTTCCCGGCTTTGACGCCAAGCTGCCTCATTCCCGCCTGTTCGCGTGGTTTGCCGGGATGCTGACGGGAACGGCCACGATGGTCGCGAACGCCGCCGGTCCGATTGCCTCGGCATACCTGCTCATTCTGTCGCTGCCAAAACATCAGTTCGTTCACACGATGGCGTGGTTGTTTCTGTTCGTGAACCTGTTCAAGGTTCCGTTTGGAGTTCACTTGGGACTGATCAACGTCGGTTCGCTGACGCTGAACGTCTGTTTGATCCCGGCGGTCCTGGCGGGATTGTGGTCCGGCAAGTGGTTGCTCGACCGAGTACCGCAGCGGACGTTTCAAATGATCGTCCTCGCGCTGGCCGCGATCAGCGCGGTCTGGCTGCTCGTCGCGCCGCTGGTTGAGGCCGCGATGAAGCCGGGGTGACAGGGCACTCATCGGCCAGACGATGTCTTGACACAGGACGTTCTCAAACAGATCGACTCCATTCGTAGCATCCGTTTGCAGGTCGAACAGATCGCAAAACTACTCGAACCTGACTTGGCAACCTCCTGACACGCCGCCGGCTTCCGCGCCGCCGTGGCCGAGTTCTGCTGGACGCTCTCCACTGCCACAACCGTCTGAATCGAACGCGCAAGACACGCTCGGCAACGTACGAGAATTAGAAGGACAAAGCGCCCTTTGATGCGTGCGCCCGCATCAGGGCGAGCCACACCCGGCACGGGGCCAACAGTCCACCAAGTCCCCTGAACTTCGACCCCGCGGAGCCGGTATGTCACGGCTCTTCCCAATTTCAAAGTAGGGTGGGACAAGCTCGCTTCGAGCGCCGGCCCACCATGCAGAACCTTCGAGAATTGATGGTGGGCCGGCGCGGCGAAGCGCCGCTGGTCCCACCCTACATTTTGTGCAACTTCAAACTGGACGGAGCCGTAGCCGGTATGATCCTCGTGACTTCGATTCGTTCAAACAGTCTGCGTATACTCGTGAGCGATATTGGATGTGTCACTTTGAGATGTGAACCGAGTCCGCCATGAACGAACCGATCTCGCAGCAATTCTCCGACCCAACCGTCGATGCCGCACCTTCAACACGGACGGATGCATACCGAAGTCGGCCTCGGAAAGGTCATCGTCTCTGGTTCTTCCGTGCGGTGGCCGTTGTGTTTCCGTTCGCAGTGCTGGCGCTGGTTGACGCCCTGCTCGTGTGGGCAGACATCGGAACCAACGCTGATTTGCTCCTGCGAGCGAACCGGATTCCCGGGGGAACGACGCATTGCCTGAATCCGCACACCGAGATCGCGTACTCCGCGATTGACCTGCGGGGTCCGGAACCCCGTGCATTTGAGTTGCCAAAGCCGGACAACACGTTTCGAGTGATTGTTGTGGGCGCGTCCACGGTTCAAGGATATCCGTACCCCTCTGAACTGGCGTTTCCGCGACAGATGGAATTGCTGCTGTCTCGACAACTCAACGGCAGGACCATCGAGGTACTGAACGCCGGCATTATCGGTTTGAGCACGACACCCCTCGTGGATGTGGTCTCTCAGGCGGTCTCGGTTGCGCCCGATGTGATCGTCTTCTATGAGGGACACAACGAGTTCTACGGCGTCGGAGGGATCGCGACGAATGCCCGCATTGAGCCGCTGACCATTCGAGCCCGTCACTATCGGCTCGGGCAGGTTTTGACGGGACTGTTGGCCGGCCAGAAGCAGCAATCCAGCGATCTGATCTCTCAATTGCCGGCGGACTATCTGATTCCGGCAGCCAGCCCGCTGATTCAACTCGCCGAACAGCGGTTTCGAAGCAATCTGAAGCGGATCTCCGCAATCTGCGGCCGTGCGCACGTACCGCTCCTCGTGTGCAGCGTGGCGAGCAATTTGCGCGATCAGAGTCCGCTGCGTTCGGCGAGCAATTCCTTCACGGAGGGAACGGAATTGTCCGGCGAGCGTCGAGAGCTTGAACAGCGGGTGAAGGCGCTCCTTGAAGAGGGAAACTATGCGGAGGCATACGACGTTCTCACGGTTGCCGACCAACGGGATCCCGACGACGCGATCCTGCAATACCGACTCGCACAATGCCTGGAGCATCTCGGAGAAAAGAACCGCGCGGCAGAATGTTTTGAGCGGACCCGAGACCTCGATCCCTGTCGTTACCGCGCGCCCGGTTCGTTTCGCGACATCATTCGCCAAACCGCTTCTGACGGGGGAACCGGAATCCACGTTGTTGATCTGGTCGAGACTTTCGCGAGGGCCAGCGAGCATTCCGCTCCTGGTCACGATCTGTTTCTGGAGCATGTCCATTTCACCTTGGACGGACACTGGCTGGCCGCTCAGACGATTGCCCGTCGAATCGTCCGGGATGTCTGCGGTCAGACGTGGGATGAAAACGTGGTTCCCACCGAATCCGAACGCGACGATTGGTTGGGGGTGATTCCCGAGGACCATTTGGTGGCACTGATGCTCGCCTTGTTCGTCGGCCAGAAGCCGCCGTTCAACGAGGCCGTTGATGTTGACCGGCATCAGCGCGCACTGTCGGAACGGATTCAAGAGGTCTCACGACGAATCCCTCCGCAAAATATGCGAACGTTCATGTCCCTGAATCACCAGGTCAAGATGGACGATCTCCTCGACGGCCTCGGCAGAAGCCGTCTCTCAAATGGCGAAGTCCGGGCGGCGCTCGATTTCTTCGAGTTGTCGAAACGCCGACGCCCGTGGATGCCGAATCCGTACGTCTTCGCCGCAGCCTGTTACCATCGCCTCGGACGGAATGAGGACGCCCTGTCCAATCTCGTCCAGTCACATCGAACCACGATGAACGAGTCCGCGCCTTTGATTCGAGATCGAGACCGGCTGGAGAAACAACTCCACTCGAACGTCGGGAACCCCCATTAGCAGCCTGCGAGTGCTTTGTCACAGCTTGATTTTGGGGTAGCCACGCTCGCCAGAGCGTGGGGTATGTTCATCAAATTGCCCACGTTCTGGCGAACGTGGCTACGACAACAACCCC
>JAYUFF010000011.1:0-7846 GCA_043738825.1 Schlesneria sp. | reverse complement strand
AGTTCATCCGTCCCGGTACGCGAGCGATCGAGAGGTCTGTGCCGATCCCCAGATTGCGGTTCGTGCGTGTCGGAACTTCGACGAACTCCAACAGGCGATGCCAGCGATTGTCCAACGTCCTGTCGGGTGTCGCGGAACTGCGGTTCAACGGATTCTCAGGCAGCAGAAATTTCGCGGCGACAGATTTGGCAATGCCTGCGGCGCTGTTCAATTGCCCCTCGGGCGTTTCCTTGATGACGCCCTTCATCAGCGACGTGAGTCGATGAGGTCCGAAGACCGGCAGATACATCAGGTCCATCACCGAGGCAAAGTCGCGATCGAAGTGCGGCTGCCAGAGGTTGGACGGCGAAATCAGATTGCTGTTGTTCACACCAATGGTGTTCGCCATCGGAGTTGTCGCCCCGTGATAGGCCTCACCGGCACCGGTGGTGGCGTCCAGCGGTTGCGAGCGTTCGCGGCTTGTCAGTGTTCCCAAAAGTGGAGCGACCGTCGCCGCCGTGGGGGATGCACCCACGTCGAAACTTCGGAACGATTGCGCTGGTGAGCCGGTCGTTCCCGTGATGTCGAGAGTCATCGAATCGACTTCAACCCACGGGTTGTCCGTGGTGGTGGTGACTTTGCTCCGCGTCAGGTGTGCCCGGCGGCGGAGAACGAATTTGACATCCGCACTCACACTGCCGATGGGAGATGCGCCGGTGAAGGCGCTGAGAAATGATCCGGATGTACCGGTCACGTCCGTGTTGCTTTCATCCTCGATCCGGAAGTATGTGGTCGGCGGGGTGGCCTCAACCAAATCGAGATCGCAGTCCTTGCCGTTGGGAGCAAGCTGTACGGGATTGCCTCCCCAACTGGGATCGACGGCGAACGTGCTCCGCTTGAACATCGTGGCGGCGGTACTGGCGTCGGTCGAACCGATGACGTAGGGAATGGCTCCCGAGGCAATTGTTCCCTGCTTGAGGCTCACTCGACGCTCCCACGCCGGATTCCCACCCGTCGCAGCCTGTTTCATCACGATCTGCCAGGCTTCCTTGTTGTCGAACGTGATGTCGAACGGACTGTGGTTGCGCAGTTCAACATAGGCGAAGTGCCGGTTGGCTGATCCCTCGTTGTAGTTTGTGGAGGGGAGATCGGACATGGATGTCGCCTGCTTGGCTTGAATGGCCAGCGCTTCGCTGATCGTCAGGTCGAGTCGTTCGACGCCATACACTTCTCCACGGCTCGCGCTGTCGTTGGGATAGTTTGCGTTGTAGGGCGCACCGGGGCCGGTGTATGCGGTGGCTTCGAGCGTGCCGTACGGATCGTCGTCGAGATTCCAGCCATCGCTCAGGTCTTTGTCGTACTCGAATCGCGTGATCATGTTGTCACGGTCCAGCGAGTCAACCAGGTTCACCGCGAACTGAGCCATCTCGCGCGTCTGCGCTTCGGTATAGACGGTGAATGTTCCGTTGGAAGTTGTCGCCACGTTCACGCCATCGTCGCCGTGGCCGAGCAGATAAAGCAGGACATAGATATCGCGAGCCATTTGTTGGCGATCACGTCGTGCCCAGTATTCCTGTCCAGCCGCTGTCGTGGGTGGATAGGCCGTCACATTGAGAGCCGAATTGATCGTCGTCGCACCTGGATCCTCGTGATGCGGAGTCAGGTTGCGCTGTGCCAAGTCATTGATGCCGGTTCCCGTCAGAAGTTGATTGATGCTCAACTTTCGCTGAATTCTCTTTTGGTATTGAGTGCTGTTTTTCTCGATCTCCAACATCACGCGAGCAGACTGACGGAACGGGTCTTGGCTGGCAACTACTGTCGAGTACCGAGGAGCGGTGCCAAATTGTGGTGGAAAGCGGTAAGAGTTCGATTGGCTGATCGTGGGGTTAGCAGGAGTGTCTGGGTTGTACTCCCATGTACGTCCCGACGACGCAGACGGCAGACCAAAGCTCTTGGGATCGTTGCTGATCGTGGTGAACTTGCGACGAATGTTCTCGCCGCGCGTATTGTCGGCGGTGGTCTTGGCGAAGTTGAACGGCAGCAACTTCGACAGACGAGTGGAGACATTTAGCGTGTCAATCGCTGTGTTGTTCAATTGCAGGTAGAGCATCTCATCCGGCTTGTACAGGTTGTCGATGTCGCGCCGGTCACCTGCATAGAACGTGACTTCATTTGAATCGTCGCCCAAACCTTGCGTCAGCGAGTTGGTCATCAGACCAGCCTTCTGCCCCCACTTGATGTAGCTGCTCGCGGGGGTCGTGCTGTTGCTGCCGTATTGGTTGTAGGCAATCCAGCGATTGGCACCGGACGTGGACCAATTGATCTGTTTTGGGCTGGCCGTATTCAGATAGGAACCAAGTCCGGAGTAATCCAGTGGATGCTGGAATGTTGGAAACGGATTCGACACCGATGCCGCCTGGTCCTGGCCTTCAAAAACGTCTCCGTTATCGTCCTGCATCGAAATGCCGGGCCGTGGCAGTGACTGGCCTCCAGCAGCCGAAGCCGTTCCGGCGGTCACGGCCTGATACAACCGACCCTCTTCGCCGTACACGCCCGCGTACAAGTCTTGGATCGTCGCTCCCGAATACTGCGGCCGACCGATCTTGGCCCACAAGAGTTCCATGTTGGCGGTCTCACCCCACGGAGACAGGGGCACGCCAAGAAGTGTCGGCGTCGAACCGAAGAACTTCTGATGCTGGGTGAAGACCGACCCGCTGCCATCGACGCCGTAGCGGGCGTTCAGCGCCCAGAACGGATTCACCTCCGATGGCCCCAGCCCGAGATTGGACTGTGAGATCGAGTAGAAAGCCGAGGCCGTCGTGTCCCAACCAAACGGATTTGCAGTGTTGCTGACCGGTGTCGAGGCCGCCGACACATCATTCGGGCCGTAAAGAATCTTGGCGAGGTTGCCGTGAGCATTGAGGTTGATCAGCGAATCCAAGTCGTGAATCGTGATGAGGAACATCGGCACATACTTGTTCCCCGCGGCGTCCGACCGGACACAGTGACCCAGGTCCATGATGATGGACTCCTTGTAACCATCCCCATCGTTGTCGTAGTCGAACTCGATCGGATCATCGACCGGTGCGACAAAAGTCGATGCTGCCGCGGCCAGTTTCGTGTAGGCCCCCATTTTCCCCGGCACCAAGACCGCACCGGCACCCCCGCCGGTGGTGTCATAGGTGGAGGCCATCGGATGGAAGGGAAATCCGTGCGCGGTCGCACCAATCAGCGCGATGGCCTGGGCGTCGGTCAGGTAACGATTGACGTTTGCGCCGGAAGTGGCGTTTTGCGGGACGAACAGGTGACTCGGGTGAGCACGCATGACGCGGGCGGCCGTGTTCGGTGAAACGCACCAATCGTCGAGAACGCCGTTCCCGTTGGTGTCTTCACCGCCATCAAGGACGCCATTTTTATTGGTGTCTTCAAACAGCAGGGGGGCCATCGTGCCCGGTGTCCGCAGGATCCCCGGCGCGAGATACGACGGCTTCACAACCTGATGCACGTTGCCGTTCTGATCCCGCACTTTGCCGACATAACACAGGAAGATGTTGTTGATGTCCGGATAGGTGTAACCGACGTCGCTCTGCGGAAAATACTGCGTACCGCCAAACAGTTGCCTTTCCGTGAGATTCTGCGCGGCGGGTGAATCGTTGTAGGAGAGGAGATAACGATAGTCGGCTTCTCCCGCAGTCCCGTCATCGGGCAGGCCGTTCCGATTCTGATCGACGGCAACATTACCGGCAGCGTCGAAGATCACATTCACCCCTTCGCCGTTGAACGGGTGCAGGTCGCCCGGCTTGTGATTGCCGAAACCGAGAGCGTTCGACAGCAGTGAGTGCCGACTACCCCACAACATGCTGTTTTTGAAGTTCGAGTTGGTGCCGACGATGATCTGCTCCAATGCGAAGTCGAACAGTGTGTCTGCATCGAGGCTGGGATCGCCCCGTTCCTTCGCCGCTTCCGAATAGTATTCGGCGTTGCTCCGTTCCTGCGCCGAGAACGTGTAGAACAACACGCCCAACAATGACAACATCCCCATCAACACCATCACGATCAGCAGCGTCGATCCGCGCCGTTTGTCGTGACGGGTGCGATGGGAAGTGCGTCTGTTTTGAGTCTTGGCTGGCATGGCTTGGGTCTCCAGTTTCGTCTGCCTGGCCCGCAGAGGAAAGGGGCTTGAATCTGTCGCGATCGCGACTCGTGCTGAGATTGGTCGTCTTGTAGGGTGGGACAAGCTCGCTTCGAGCGCCGGCCCACCATCTTTCATTGTGAATTGAGTCGTTGGTCTGATTGTGGTGGGCCGGCGCGGCGAAGCGCCGCTGGTCCCACCCTACGCCTTCGTATTGTCGCCTCAATCCACCAGCGAATGAATGATGGTCAGTTGTCGCAGTTGTTGAGTCGAAGCATCAATGAAACGAACTTCCAGCTTGATGGCCTTGAGCGGCTTGCGATTGTCCACGGCCTGCCAGCGCACTGGCGGACTCCCCGTAACTTCGTCCGCGATCAGTCCATCGGCCTGCGTCCACGGTGGCTCGAACCGGTAGTCAGTCGTACTGCCAGTCCCAGCACTCGTCCCGGCCTGAATGCAGCGATAATAAAACGGCGTGCCGTACGGGAGTCTTCGATAGGTGCTTGCTGCATAGGGTGGACTGGCAAACGTCGTTCCTGGTGGGCCTGAAGGCATCACCAGATCACCGACGTTGTATGAAGTTTGCGGCAGCCATTCCGCGACATCGCTTGCGTTGCCTGTGATCGAAGCGGCCTGTTTGTACAGCGGCCGGAATGGCGCCTCGTCGTTGCCAGACGTTCCGTCGATGTCGATGAACGGGTGCCATGTGTCATAGACCGCGTTGGTCACGTAGGACGCGATGTTCTCGGTGGCAGGCAAACGCGGCCCGTAGCTATTGTTCAAACGCTTCGACGACGCAGTCGTGGAAAGGTAGTAGTCCGCTGTTGTCGGCAACGACGGGTCGCCGATGTTGACGAAACCACCATAACCCTCGTCCCATACCAAGATGTCGAACGCATGGACGTTCGACAGCAGCAGGTCTTCGCCGCGCCGCGGCCCATTGCGGAAGTCATCGAGTGTCGTGTCGTTGGGATCGAGCGGATTGACGACGTTGAGAGTCTGAGACGGGGCAGTCGGTGCGTATCCTGATGATGTTTTGTTCTGAGGATATCTGAAGTTGGCGTGCGAACATTCCTCCAACGTGAATCGGCCGACGAACTTCGTCGTGGCAGCCGCAGAATCCGCACTAAACTCCTTGGGACGTCCGGCATGACCACTCGTCACTCCAAAACCAAAGTGATGATGGCCGAACCGTCGAAACGGTGCCGCGATGGCGTTGAAACTGTTGGAGCCGGCGTTGTTCAGCGAATCGGAACCGAGAAAATGCGCTCCCGTGACCGTGCCGGCGGAAGGCGCTTCGTTGTAGTAGGCCGAATAGTCGAAGTCATTCCAGAATGGACCCGTGGCCGAATACGGGGGAAACGTCGTAGTGAGCGTGACGGTCGGATCAAAGACGTTCTTGCCATTCGGATTCGTGACGGGGATGCTGTCGTTCGGTTGGGGGTCACTCCCGGCAATCGACAGCGGTTCACGAATCAACAACTGACGGCGATACAGATTGCCGTTGCGGACGAAGTACACCACCTCGGCCACGGTCGATAGGCCGGTGTTGTTGGGATTTAACTGCCCATCGTCCGCGTCAGGCTGATTGGGATAGGAAAAGCTCGCCAAGTTCAGTGCCTGACCGTAGTAGGGCGACTCGTCCTTGTTACGGCTGGTGATGGTCGAGACCACCGTGAACTGCAACACGTCGTCGAGCGAGTTGTACGGATTGTTTTCTGAGATATAGAAGTAACCCTGCCGGTTGCCGATGTTGGATTCGACGGCGGCGGCATTTTCGTTCGCCGCAAACGGGAACACCCAACGATACGACCGCTTATCGAGATCGGCCTTGATGATCGTTTGAAGTGTCCGCGATCGCTGATCGTTCTCGGACAAACCTCGTGTCTTCGCGATTGAGCTACCCGCGATCTGAAAGACCTCGGCAAACATGCTCATCATGAGGAGCACGATCGTCACCGCCACCAACATCTCGACGAGCGTGAAGCCGGTCACTCCGAGTGTGGAGTGAACGGAACTCGTAGTCTGCCGAGCCTTCGACACGGTTCGAGTGCGACGCATGATGAGTTGCCTTTCAAAAAAACAGGCCCGAGACCGAAACGAGGGCTGAAGGTCTGCGATGCGAATAGCCATCGCTGACGCGTCGGGTTGGCGGAGGGGATGTCCCACTCCCGTGGTTCTCAGCGAACTACTTAGATTCGCTGATTACACGTGTGCGAATCGGGTAGACATCGACAATGTTCCGCATCAGCAGGGCACCGCCACCGACCACGGCAGGTGCCGGTGCGACGATCTTGTTCTCGATGGTCAACCGCACGGCTCGGTCACAGCCTGACGTTGGTGACGGAGCGGTGAGGCCAATCGGGGTAACCAAAGCCGGAGTTGTTCCTTCGACGAAATCCAAGATGCGATACCACCGCAAATTCGTGGCGTCGCAGACATAACCACCCTTCTTATAGAACGGTTTATCACCCGTCGAACTGTATTCCACGATCACCCAATTGCGAGCCGAGTCGTCGGAACCGGGCCAGCCGAGTTCTCCCGCGTCGTCCGTGCCGTTCTTGCCATCATCGTCAACGCCCGCCACACCGGGTTGCTGGTCGTATCCGGGGTCGGTCACGGCCGTGAACGTGGCCGGAAAGACTTGTTCGTCTCTGCCCGAGAACTGTCGTCGGAAGAAGACGACGACATCCATTTGGAATGAATCTCCGTCGCGACGAACGGACAACATCCACGTATAGCGTCGCTCTTTCGTTTCGACGCGCGCACGGACTGGTGTGAAGTTGCTGGGAAGCGGTCCGCTGCCGACGACTGACGGCCAAGTGATCGTCTGTGACGGCGCGGTTCCGGTGATGTTGCTGATCGGCCGCACATGACTGATCTTGCCCGTGATGTCAAACAGCACAATCCGTGAGGGCAGATAGCCGGTCGGCAAAATGGGAGTCGTTGGAATCAGGTCGTATGGCAGGTCGCCGAGCGTACAAGTTGAGGCTCCCGCCGTGTAGGTCACCTGATTCGACTCGACCTGACTAATCCAACTGTCAGGCAGTGTGGCGGCATCGGCCGCCTGATCCTGATTGCTGGCTCCAACTCCGGGAAACGCACGCATCACCTGGATTGGGTTATTGGTAGTAAAGTTGTTGCCGAAATAATCGCCGTTCGCCGTCTGCCGATAGTTGGTTTCGACGAGATGCTTGCCCAGCGGATCAACCACATAGTTTTGCAGCCGATAGGTCTGCCATTGGAGACTTCCACTCCCGTCGTTCGTCGAGCTGCCATTATTGGGATTCCAAGTTGGCTCGACTGCCCCTGACGTTCCGCCCGTCGTGCAAGAGAGGACGATCGACGGACTGCAACATCCCGTGGGCGTGACCAGATCACCAACGCTGTAAGCCGTCGCCGCCCGCCAAGGGGCACCAATGGTGTAAAGCCGAGGGTTCACTCCCAAAAACGCCTCGACGTTGTAACGCAGATTGGCTGAGCTCGTCAGTTGCGTCGCCTGCAAAGACCGCAGCACCGAGATCGGGAACAGCGTCGCCAGCGACACCACACCGATACTCATCACGAGCAGCGAGATCAGCACTTCACTGAGCGTGGCACCGGCAGCATGTGGTGGATGAGTCGAGTTTCGGGATGTCTTCAAAGTAGCCATCATCGCTCCGCGTGATGAGCCTTTCACAAGTGGATGTCTGACCCCGGAAGGCTCATCACGCGGAGCGATGATGGCTACTTTGG
>JAYUFF010000010.1:0-2978 GCA_043738825.1 Schlesneria sp. | reverse complement strand
CGCGGGAGTCGGCCTCAGCTATGCGATGCTCTGCCGACCGATGACTGCGGCGGGAGTCGGTCTGCCGTTCGGGCTGGATGTCCTCTGGTGGCTGATGCGAGGTGAAGAGCACTCGCCGAAGGATCGTACCGCGTTGCCGAGTGAGCCGTCGGAAGCGCGTCGTGCGTGGCGAGTCTCGGTGCTGCTCGGCTTGGGACTGCCACTGGTGTGCGGCTGGTACGTGATGCTCGCGTACAACCGCGACGTGACGGGCGACTGGCTCACGTCGCCGTATCAGCTTTACACGGAGATCTACACGCCACGACATGTTTACGGGTTCAACAATGTCGTGCGCGGCGAGCAGCATCTCGGGCCGAAGGTCATCGACTACTATGATCGCGTTTGGGCAAAGAACCTGACTCCGTCGATGGCAGCAACCAACGTGTTGAACCGCTGGATCGCGAGTTGGCTCTGGACGGTGGACGTTCTGCCGCTGCTGCTTACGACAGTGATCATGGTTGGTTCTGTGAGGCGGCTCGATCGCCGGTGGCTGCTTGTGGCGGCGGCGATTTTGAGTCTGCATGCGGTTCACGTCCCGTACTGGTACGTTGGGATCATGGGCTGGCATTACGTGTTCGAGTCCGCGCCGCTCTGGTGTCTGCTGCTGGCGGCGGTGACACAGAGCCTCTTCGTAGGCTGGACCCATTCGCACCACAGTGGCCTCAAAACCTGGTGGCTCGGTCTGATCGGACTGTCTCTCGCCGGAAGCTACTTTGGCCCGGCAGGGCTTTGGCAACCGCGCATCGAAGCTGGGATCGGCTCACTCGCTCACCCACGCCGTCAACAGGCGGAAGTCCGTCGCTGGATCGAAGCCTCGGTCAGCGAGCGACCGGCGTTGGTCTTGCTCGATCAGCACGAGACGGAAGCCAGTCACTTGGACTTCGTGACAAACGACCCTGGCCTGACATCGGAGATTCTTCTCGGGCGGCTGCGCCCCGGCGCGACCGATCTCCCGGCAATCGTCCACGATTTTCCCGGTCGATCAATCTACGTGGCCTCTCCCCATCGAAAAACGATTCGTCGTCTAAGCCGTTGAACCCGTTGAGCGACCGGCGGATGAGAACCCCAAGACTTCGGTATGGCAAAACAAAAGAAGCGGGCCTGTCGTGTCAGACACGACAAGCCCGCTTCTCAAGAACCAACTCCACGTCATTCATGCCAGGCACGATGACGCGCGGCAACCGTGACAAATCACGTGGCCGCTGGCTTCGGAGCGTTTTCAACCGGTGGCGTCGGAGCAGCGGTCGGAGCCGAGGCAGCCGGAGCCATCGTCGCACCGCAACCGGTCGCACCGCAACCGGTCGAGCAAGCGGCCGGAGCACAGCAGGTCGGGGCCGGGGCGGCACAGCAGCTCTGTTGCTGCGTGTGGCAGCAATGGGACCGAGCCGGCTTGCACCGTGGCTGACGGCAGCAGTTACGGGCTTCTGCCGTATCAGTGCTCATCGCGAACGCAACACCAAACGCCAACGCCAAACCAAACAAACGATTCATCCTAATCTCCTTCAATCCTGACACATTTCAAACACGGGCCACCGACCCTCGGCGGACCAACCTCTCGCAGCATTTCTGTCCTTAGACCGTTCTGCGCGAGGAATTCTTTTGGGCAGACTGGGGGAACTACTCCAAGTTTCCCTTCGGCGAGGTTGCAGAATATCGGCGTGAATCTGGTTGTCAAACGACCCGAGGAAGTTTTCTTGAGTTTGAGGATTGGCGATGATGACCCGCGTCTTGACTTTCTGGAAGAATCACTCGGCGCATTCGCTGCGAATCGAGGTCACGCGCCACGTCGCAGTTCGATGCTGCCGAGTGTAATCTGAACAAACGTGCGGGGCGTCTCACAGGAGCGTGATCAAATCGTGACTGACAAACTTGCCTCTCGAATCTGGTCGTGCGATGGCTTCTGCCGTGAGTTGGGGGCGGTCCCGTTCCTCATGGGAATCGTCAATGTCACGCCGGACAGCTTCTCGGATGGAGGTCGATTCCTCGCGCATGAGGCGGCGGTCGAGCAGGCTCTGCGGCTGGTGGCTGATGGTGCCGACATCCTCGATGTGGGCGGGGAATCGACTCGGCCAGGGGCCGAGGCGGTGTCGATCGACGAGGAATTACGGCGCGTTGTCCCGGTGATCGAGCAACTCGCGCGCAAGACCGACATCCCGATCTCCGTCGATACCTCCAAAGCGGAAGTGGCGCGTCAGGCATTGCAGGCGGGAGCCAGAATCGTCAACGACATTTCCGGCTTGCGATTCGACTCGGACATGATCGATGTCTGCCGCGAGTCGCGTTGCGGCGTCGTGGTGATGCACATGCAAGGGACTCCCCAAACGATGCAGCTCGAACCGCACTACACCGATGTCGTGGAAGAGATTTGTGAGTACTTCCGCGAACGGCTGGAAACACTGGTCCGTGGTGGGATCGCTGCCGAGCGAATCGTGCTCGATCCGGGAATCGGTTTCGGCAAGACGGCCCAGCACAATCTGGAGATCCTCGCGCACATCGCCCGCTTCCACGAGTTGGGGCGTCCAATACTGATCGGCCACTCGCGCAAGCGGTTTCTCAAGAAGATCATTGGCCGAGACGTGGACGAGAGCCCGTTTGGGACTGTCGGCGTTTCGGTCGCTTTGGCACAACAGCACGTCGATATCGTGCGAGTTCACGACGTGGCCGCCAACCGTGATGCGATTGCGGCCTATCGGGCCGTGTGCGATTCACTCAACACAACGAACCGTTAGAGCTGTCCGTCGGATCGATCCGACCACCACGGCAGGCTGACTCCACCGTCGATGGTCAACGTGCTGCCGGTGACATAGTCCGCGTCGTCGCTGAGCAGGTAGGCGACGGCCTTGCCGATTTCGTTCGGCTGCCCCAGGCGTTTCCAAGGCAGCTTCTTGGCTCCGGCGGCAAGCTGATCCTCGGTGAAAAACTTTCGCTCGCCGGGGGTG
>JAYUFF010000009.1:0-7873 GCA_043738825.1 Schlesneria sp. | reverse complement strand
TAGACGCGGTGATGCAATCCGGGCACGGGAATCGTGAAATTCGTGTACCCCGCCAATACATTCGGCCGATCGGCTGGTCCACCATTGAGCGTCACCTTTACGGCAGGCCAGCCCCACACGAAGACGAGCACTGACAGAAAGACCCACGGCATCCACGCAGTCACAACCTGCCGCGTCGTCAACGGCGCATCCGCGATCATTTCGGCGTGAGGCGGTTCATCGGGGAATCGCCAGATCTCGCGCGGTTGCCAGAACCGCAGCATCACCGCCAGAGCGATCAGCGATCCCAAGCCGCCGACGACATCGACCAGCGTCGGCCCGTGATAGTTGGCGGTGAGGAATTGCAACAGCGCGAAGACTCCGCCGCAGACGGCAATCGCGGGCCAGCATCCCACGACACCGCGCCAACCCGACATCACCGCGACCAACCACGCCGGGACGATGAGCGAGAAGAACGGCAACTGACGACCGGCCATCTGGCACAGCGCCATCTCATCCAAGCCCGACACCTTCGCCAGCGTGATGATCGGCGTCCCGAGCGCCCCGAACGCGACGGGCGAGGTATTGGCAATCAGCGCCAGCCCGGCGGCATACAGCGGTGAGAAGCCCAGCCCAATCATCAGCGCCGCGCAAATCGCCACCGGAGTCCCGAACCCGGCTGCCCCTTCTATAAAAGTCCCAAAGCAAAACGCGATCAGCAACGCCTGCACCCGACGATCCGGCGACAACGCGGCCACCGAGCGTTTGACGATCTCAAAATGACCGCTCTTCACGGTCAGATGAAACAGGAACACCGCCGCGACAACGATCCACCCAATCGGCAACAACCCAAAACAAGCCCCATACCCCGCCGAGGCCACCGCCGCCCCCACCGGCATCCCAAACCCAAACACCGCCACCCCCAGTGCCGTGATCAACCCAGCCAACGCCGACTTGGGAGCATCCAGCCCCGCAGCCAGCAACCCCCGCAAAGCAATGATCGGCAACGCCGCCAACACCGTCGATCCCAACGGCGAGCCGAGCGGATCATAAACTTGAACCCAGTCCATCGTAGAGGAATCCTTGAAAGTTGATCTGCAGATGGCTGTACGAGTAGACGCTCATCAGTCAGTAAGTTTGGAGTGCCGCTCTGTTCGCCCACAGATGTTTTGCCGCTATGCCATCTCCAGCCCAGAAGCTCGGTCAACCGCAATCATGCCACAGGTGATAGACCGTGATGTCTGTGGCTTGGCCCTTGTTGTCAGGCCAAGAAAAACTGCGGCGGTGTTGGCTGACGTAAATGGCTTCCGCTCGACTATTGGCTGCCGCGTCAGGAACGAGAGATGGATTCGGCAACTGGTTGATCGCCAGTGATGTCATCCGAGCCGGGTCGCTCATCGCGGGAATCAGATGGCCGGCAATCGTTCTCCCGTCGCGTACATACGCGAGCATCATGCCTTCCTGCATGGCCCAGGCGTAGTCACCATTCACAAAGCGGATGAGACCTTTGTCGCAGTATTTCCCACCCGCTGCGTGTTTAGCGTCCACCGGTTTGCATTCGACGAACAAAGCGTCGAACTCAGACAAAACGAGGCATGGCTCAAAGTCGTCGGAACGCAACTTGAAACACAGGTCGGGTGTCTTGGCTCGGCGTGTTCCATCGAAGTTCGCGACCTCTCCCTGTCGAACGACCGCCTCATACGTGCGACGATTGAAACCTCGAACGCTGCCGGTTTGCCGAAGGTTGTTCTCGATGACTGATCGCAAGGCGGCGGTCACTTCGTCTTCCTTGGCCGCGGCAAGTTTGAAGTCTTCCTCTCGCAATAAATCGAAGGCGCGGCAAAGGACTCGGCGAATCAGCAGAATCACCGGCAAACCGAGTCGCTTGTGTGGGAGGTGATAACGATCGGGCGAAACACCGAGTGTGAAGAATCCCGGTTGTGCGGATTGGCTCATGCTTCCTCCGGGAGGCCGCAGGCACCGAGCCGTTCTCGGATGATGTGCTGAGCACAAATTCGCGCACGAGTGATGGTCCACCAGCGCTGCTGATTCAACAGCCCCAGCAGCAATCCTCGCTTTCCGGGGGCCTGAACGATGATCCGGCTACAACCGTTTTGGTTCGCGGCTTCCATCGCCTTGTGCATCAAGCTGGGGTTGATCGAGACGGTTTCCGCTTCGCGAGAGACCGCGAGGAAGAACCAGGGCTCTCGCCGGGTATCGGGTTGAAACTCGACCTCGCGAACGGCGACGTGTTCGCCACAGACATCGAAATACGGCTCCAGCGACTCAACCAACGTCTTCACGAAATCGGTGCGAGTGTCGCGAGTCGTCCGTTCGACCGCCGCTCGCCCCGCCTTGCGATACGAGGCCGCCGCAAAGAGCGTGTCCTTGGCAACCTGCACGGCATCATCGTCGAGCCCATAGAGATGGAAGATGACGGAGTCGATTTCCCGCCACGGCTTTTCGGCATCATGCTGAAGCCGCTCCGCGAGACTTCGGATAGTGGCCTTGGTCGCAGGCGGCAGCTTCGCAATGTCTGGAAACGGCAGCGCGTCGAAATCCTGTTTCGTGAAGATCATGTGATCGGCCCCCTGCGAGACGCTGATCATCAATGCGAAGTATCGAAATAGCGTGCTGTGAGCAAGAAGGTAAATCAGCGAGGCCAGTGTGTGTGCATCAGGATGCCCAGCGCACGAGTAACCGTAGAAACTTTGCGAGAATGCCAACGGCTCGGATGATAAATACGCCTTCGGCGAAAACGGGGCGTCACCAGCAGCCTTCGGCAGGATTACCAATGGTGGCTGATACAGTTCTTTGCGGCGTGGCATGTGGGCGCTGCACTTACCATCGGATGTTTCTCCGAACGTTTCCCCATAAGTAATCAATTCAGCGAAATCGACGACAAATCCATGCTCATGTGGCACAAACACCGGGAGCGTTGCGAGAAAATCGACGACCTTCTGAGGCAATTCGGGAGAACGATTGAAACCCTGACCTGTTTGTTTGCCAGACTTATCCCAGGCTGTCCAGCGATCTGTCAGAGTGTCGATTGCAGGTCTTGTAAGTGTCTCAATCACATCCACATCGAGCCACGTTCCGAGTGACAAGGTCTTTAGCAACCAAGGGTGTTTTATCGCTCTCGCGACGCTGATGGGTTGCGCAGCCTCGTAATCAATGCGGAAGCGACCGTCATGATTCGGGTCGGGATCATAACTTGGCGCTGCGTAATTGAAGCGATGGTCAGCATTCGGAATGCGGTTGCGTGTGAACAGAACGCAAAATGGCATGTCGTCCCAAACGGCGGTCTTTCGCAGGTCCGCGCCATTGATGAGTCCGGTTACCTCCACGCTGCGGAGTACTGCGCACCATGCCTTGAAACCCTTGCCATATCCGAAAAGTCGAGCTGGCATTGCCAATGCGATAACTCCGCCGTCTTTCGCCCATTCCATCGCGCGCCACAAGAATGGGATGTCCGGATCTTTGTCCGGGTTCTTGTACTCCTTGGCCAATTCCGAAAAGCCGCGAGCTTCCAGAACTCGGCGACCGATCGCCGTGAACTCGTCGTTCAATGCGTCGGTGGCGGATTTGCCGGATGACTTCTTCGTGGCTCTCTCGTCGTCGCTCTTGTCTTCGCGCAGTCGAGTCCAAGGCGGGTTGCCGATGACGATGTCGAAGGTCTTGTCGAATTCCCGCGAGACTTCGGGACCGAGACTGCCAAGCTGGAAAGCGACGGCTCGCTTGTCGTCAGACTCATCGCTGCCGAAGCGATGCAGCACTTCGTCCCGCAGATTGCGTGGGAACTTGAGAGCCTGCGGCGGTCGCGGGCTGGCGTTGAGTTCAATGGCCGTGATGTAGAGCGCCAATGCCGCCAGTCGCAGGGCCGATTCGCTGATGTCGAAGCCGCGAATTTGTTTGTAGAGGATCTCCTGAATGACCGCCGTCTTGGGTTGTTCGTTGTCGTGGAGCCAGCGTTCGCGGATCAGACGACGGAAGGCAAGCACGACGAAAATGCCCGCACCACACGCGCTGTCGAGCACCTTCGCTCCCGCCTTGTCTGTCACGGCAGCGAAGGCTTGATCGACCATCAGCGAGGCGATCGTGCGCGGCGTGTAATGGACACTGGTGTCGCGCGCGGTCCGTGGGTCCGCCCGATGACTGAAGCTTTCGTAGACCTGACTGAGAACACCCACCGGAATGTGCGCGAAGTCGAGATCGCCCCAGTCGATCTCCGTTTGAAACCTATCGCCGACTGCCTCCCAGCCCATGAGGATCGCTCGCAGATGGCGGAAGATGTTCTTTCCCACCAGATGCGATGTGCGTTGGAAGTAGCGAAGGTATGCGGCCTCACGAGCAGCACGATCACCCACCGAAATCGACTCGTCGATTAGCGGCAAGAAGTCGCCATTGAATGTTTCGTCGAGCCATGCCGAGGTTGCCGCCGCGTTCTCGGCTGAGGAGAAGGCTTCTTTCAAATCCGTGGCGGTCGGGCAAATGCCATCCTCGCTCGATAGTTCCTTTGGCAAGACAATGCGGCGATCGATCAGAAACCGGAAGAAAAGCGCCCGGCCCGCCATCGACAAAACTTCCAGCGCATTGAGTCGTCCCGTTCCATCCTTGGGAACGAACTCGTCCATCGTCTGTTCCAGCAACTCAAAGATCTTGTGATAGACGTAGTCCGTCCCGCTGAGCCGGTGATTCTCTTCAAACGTGCCATGCACCAAGCTCTGAAAGAACAACGGCGCGGTCGTGTCGCTCGCATGGATGATTTTGACGGGTCGCGTGTCAGCGGCCTCATGAAAACCAATCGGATAAATCTCCAACGATCCGGGCTGCAACAGACCGAGCCATGCGGGGTCGCTGCGGTTGGCGAGTTGCCGACGCAATGCTGCCAGCGACGCGGTATCGCTTTTCGCGTCGCCGCACGCATCCACAAGATAGAGCAACGCCGTCCCTTGATGCTCCGCAACCGCCGTCAGCGTCGGAACGTGATTCCTTTGCTTTGGGAGTAGATCGAGGTAATCGAGCTGCTCCGGGAGGAACAGCTTTTTGTCGAGTGGAATGATGTCCGTGCAGCCGTAGCCCGCCAGGCGTTTCGCCAACGGCTTCCGGTCACTGTTCGCGGACTTGGCGGACATTTCAGGACATTCCCTGTCAAAGCACTTCACTACTCGTTATCCGACCCGCGTTTTACTCGCACGCAATCTGTCGGGAATGCGAGTGTAATTCCATCTCCGGCAATCACGCGAGACCGAAAAAGCTCGACAACAATCTCACCGCTTCGGCCAGTTGAGGTGTCGGTGCAGGAACTCGTAGGTGGCCTGGCCGTTGATGGTGTGTGGGCCGTTGAAGAATTCGATTTCGGTTTTGTCGCCGAGGCCGAGTTTGTTGTAGTGGCGGCGGACCTTGGCGTATTCAAACGCGACCCACTCGTCGATGCCGACGCCGTCGTCGTGGCCGCGTTCGACCATGAAGGGGCGGGGTGTCATCAGCATCGACAACTCGGCGTAGTTGGCGACGTGACCCATGTTCCACTCGAAGATTTCGTACTCGTTCGTGAAGACGTAACTGAACGGCAAGTCCGTCGAAGCGTTCTTCGAGACCCATTCGTTGTAGTCGGCCGAGCAGATCGACAGGCAATAGCCCGGCTCAACGAATGGGTCTCGAAGATTGGTGCTCGGCGGCAGCATCGGGGGAACTCGCACGGCTGTCTTGCCGCCGTAGGAGAGGCCATAGAATGCGAGTCGGTTCGCGTCCACATTCGGCAGCGTCGATAGCCACCGCAGCGTCACCAAATGTTGTGGAATGATGTAGGTGAACAGCGACCGGCCGAGCGGGTTCGATTTCCGTTGGAGCGTGCGGAACAGATCCTTGCCGCGATACAGGTTCTGCGGCGCGTAGGTGATGAAGCCGCGCTTGGCCAGTTCGGCGGCGAAGCCCTTGTAGTACTTGTGCCCTTCAGAACCGGGGCCGCTGATCGTGTCCATCGGGACGCCTTCGAGACCGTGCTGACAGACGACGACCGGCCGCTTCTCACCCGGCTTCAAATCGGTCGGCAACAGCAGGATGCCGGCCGCGATCACGTCGGGGTACGTGTCGAGCACCACTTCGTAGCCGGTGTACTCTTTCTCTTCGAGCACCTTCCGCGTCCGGGGATTCGGCGGCATCGTCGGATCGGGGAGCTTGCCGATCAGTTCCTGATAGACCTGCTCGCGCAACTTGTCCGACGACGCGACGTACTTCTCGACACTCGACCGATCCGCCTGCGCAAACAGTTTGTCGCGCGTCTTGAAGCTGTTGCGAAGCAGCTTCTGCGTGAAGTCGATCAGCTCCTTCACCTGCCGCTGTTGGCGATCCTGCGGTGAGAAGTTCTTGCGCTGGTCCGTACTAACTAAGAGTTTCTCGTAGTTGTCCGGAACGCGACCTTTGTAGTCCTTCTCAGCGACGCCGATGCGAGGGAACAGGTTGCGGTAATAGTCATAATTGAGGGGCGGACTCTTGTCGGAGTCTTCGTTCCCAATCAACAGAGTGAAGTCAACCGCACTGCGCGTTGCCAACTCAAGCTTGTTCCAATGGTCGTTCGCCCGATCAATTTCAACGTCAACCGACTTTCGATCCGGACGACGAATCGAACCGGGAGCCGCACCGCCGCGCCCGGGCTTCGGCTCGGGTGGTCCCGCCGATTCGGGGATCTGCGGGCTGTGTTCGATGAATAGGAACCGCGGCGCGATCATGCTGGCGATGTCGGCATCACCGAACTCACGCAGCAGGCCCCACACGTTTCGATAGATCGGTTCCTGCCAGACCTTGTCGCGTTGATCGAAGTACCCCGCGACCACAGCCCCCTTGATGCGCGTGTCGAGTGCGGCACTGTAGAGGGCGAGCAACCCGCCCTCACTGACCCCCACGACCGCAATCGGCAGCGTCTTGCCGTCTTGCTCGTTGCGGAATGAGAACTGATCGACGGCGGCCAGAACTTTTTGAACCTCGTAACCGATAACGTGCCGCCCCATCTCGAACGCGGAGCGATAGACCCACTCGCGGTGAGTTTGATTGGTGAAGCGATTGAGGTCTGCGTTGCCAGAGAACGTGTCCTCGCGGTTGATCAGCGTCGGGACCAGCACCTCACATCCGGCCACCGCCAGCATTGAGGCATACTGTGTGTCGTGCTTCGCCAAGCCGCAGATCATCTCGGGCGTCCAATCGGCATCGGGCAGCGCCACGACGCGGGCCACCGCCGGAGCCTTCGGCTTGAGGAACAGCCCCTCGGCCGTGACGCCATCTAGCACGGGCCATCGCACCGCGTGAACCGTGTACGAGCCATCGGCCGCTGTGGCGACGAGCGAATCCTGCGTGGTGGTCGAGATGAACTCCAAGCCCTTCGCGGGGACTCGCGGATCGACGGCTCCGATGATCGTGCGGAACTTCTCGCGGTACGGCGCGATGCTCTTCTCGTAGGCTTCGAGGCTGCTGTAATCGCGTTTCCAGAGCGACTCGCGCTGCTCGCGAGCCTTCTCAATTTCCTTGAGGCAGAACCGGTCGATCCCCTCGACCATCAACACATCGAGCGGCTTGTCGACCGTCAGGAGTTGAGTTCCCGGCAGCGGATCGGCCGCTCGCACGGGGGACAACATCGCGAATGAAAGGGCAGCCAACAGAATCGTCGCAGCACGAATCGGCATCGGTGAGTCTCCACGGCAGGCGGGACAACGAAGGTGGGCGGGGCCAATCAGCCCGGATACCTCGGAAGTACACCAACCGCGTCGCGGGAACGCAATCACCGTGGCTTGGGCGTCAGTTGAATGTCGTCGAGCCACAGCTTGCCGGTGCCGCCGTTGAGGCCGATGCGGACGATCATCTCGCGCGTTTTCGGCGGGACGGTGATCGTCTTGCTCGT
>JAYUFF010000008.1:0-2992 GCA_043738825.1 Schlesneria sp. | reverse complement strand
CTCGATTCTTCGAGGACTTTGCGGATGGTGCCGATGTCGGGGACATCCTGATCGGGAACGCTGCCGAATTTGAAGCGAGGGACCAGATCGGGCCAGTTGGGTGCGGTTCCGATCAGTCGCTCGGTCGCCGTCAGTTCTTCGGTGATGCCAATGTGAGTCAGTTGCCGCCCGATATGAGCACGGCCCGGCCCCGGTTGCCACTTCAACACGGCGGCGGGATCGGGCAGCTTGGCGATCTCATCCAGAGTCATCAGCGTGCGGGTCCGAACAAACTCCAGCATCTCGATCGTGATGTCAGCCATCGACATGGTTGTCTCCTTGTGCGTGTGGTTTGAAATTCAAGCAGAGAGACAGAATCATGAACTCCCAAGTCCCTTCCGATGTCGCTCGTCGTCTCACGATTCACCGCGACTGCCTGCATTATTCTGTGAAACATGATTTTGTCGTTCCGCTTCCCGGCGGGCGGGCATTCTGAGAAGCGGCCCCGCTCGACGCAATCGTGATTGCCGGTTAATTCGCCGACTTCGATACTGATTGGCACGAGGCGTTCCTTTTTCGAGTCCGCGTCTCACGATACACTGTCGCGGCCTCGAACCCGCCCGCCAGAAATGCACACCTCATGACAGCCGAATCCTCCGCAGATGATCTTTCCGACCTGGACGACGACCTGATGGCGTCCGTCCCCGCCGACTCGCGCGAACGCGCGAAGGCTCGCGGGAAGAAGACGAGCCGCCGCAAGCCGCCGCAGGCCATCACCGAAGAAGACTTGGACGAGATCGGCAAGTCCACCGAGCGACTGCAAAAAGTGCTGGCCTCCGCCGGGCTGGCCTCGCGTCGCCACTGCGAAGAGTACATCGTCGAGGGCCGCGTCACGGTCGATGGCAAGACGGTTCGCACGCTCGGCATCAAGGTCGATCCCGACGCTCAGAAAGTCTGCGTCGATGGCGAGCGAATCAAGCCGGAAAAGAAACGACACTACCTCGTCAACAAACCGCCCGGTGTCCATTGCACGAACGCGGACCCGATGGGCCGCACGCGCGTGGTCGATCTGCTGCCGGCCACCAGCGGCCGGCTGTTCACTGTGGGACGGCTCGACGAAGGCTCCGAGGGATTGATTCTCGTCACCAATGATGGCGAGTTGGCTCACAAGTTGGCTCATCCCAAGTTTCAGGTCGAGCGGTTGTACCGTGCCCTCGTTGCGGGAACGCCGACCGATGAAGTCCTGCGTCAGATGTGTCAGGGGATGTATTTCACCGAGGGCAAGTTTCGGGTGAAGGACATCCGGCGCATCAAGACCAACGGGAATGCGACCATCGTCGAAGTGGTGCTGACCGAGGGTCAGAACCGCGAAGTTCGACGGTTGTTCGCGCGCGTGGGGCACAAGGTCATGAAGCTGAAACGCATCGGCTTCGGCCCGCTGCGACTGAGCAACATTCCCACGGGAGCCTATCGCCCGCTGACACCGGTCGAACTCAAGGTGCTCCAACAATTCGCGATGACCGCACCGACCCGCCGCGCGTCATCGCGAGCGCGTCCGGGAAGCAAGACCGCTGGCTCCAGCCGCTCCACCAAACCGGCCGTGCGCGGCCATGTGCCGCGTGGTCCCAAGCCCGCCGCGAAGGGAAAGACCAACTTGGGCAAACGCTCGGCCGGACGACGCTGATACTGTCGTCTGGTCGCTCCTCCGGCCGGACCTCCCGCCGGCGGAGTGGCGGGAAAAACAGAAGTGCTTCATCAGGCTTACAGGATGTTTCGATGATGTCTGCCTCGATGGACCTCTGCCTGCCGGGACTCGTGCGGACTGCGGTGCAATGTCGCGCGACGGTGGTCGAGCACGAGCAGATGGCTCGCAACACGTGGCGGCTGCGGCTCGCATGCCCCGACATCGCGAGGCAGATCCTCCCCGGCCAGTTCTTCATGGTGAGGCTGCCGGGACGAAGCGACCCGCTGCTCGGTCGCCCTTTCGCGCTCTACGACATCTACTGCGATGAGCCGACCAATGGTGAGGCCGCTCAACCGCGCGGCCTCGACTTCGGCTACGTCGTCGTCGGCAAGATGACGACGCAACTGGAGTCGCTCGTCCCCGGTGACGAGGTCGAACTCTGGGGTCCGCTCGGCAACGGCTTCCCCGCACCTCCTTCCGGACATCTCGTGATCGTCGCCGGTGGAATCGGTCAGACGCCGTTTCTCGCCGTGATTCGCGAGGCCCTGCGCCGACAAGTCTATGGCCAGCCACCGCGAGAACTCGCACACGTCCCCTCGCGCATCACGCTCTGTTACGGAGTCCGCTCGGCCGAGTACCTCGCCGGAGTGGACGAGTTCCGTCGCGAAGGGATCGACGTGCGGATCGCGACCGACGACGGTTCGGTCGGCCATCACGGCTTCGTCACCGATCTTCTGAAGCAGCTTCTTCCTCTTCCTCCCTCCCCTCGGCGGGGAGGGCCGGGGAAGGGGGCCGACCAGGAGTTGGCCGTCGAGTGTTCATCGGCCCCCCTCCCTAACTCTCCCCGCCGAGGGGAGGGAACAAATGCAGACGCAACCGTCGCCGCACAGATCGCCAACGCCGCGCCGCTCACCGTCTACTGTTGCGGTCCCGAACCGTTGATGCACGCCGTCGCCAAGTTGACCGATGCGGCGAACGTCCCCTGCCTGCTGTCGCTCGAAACGCCGATGGCCTGCGGCTTCGGTGCCTGCTTCAGTTGCGTGACCAAGGTGAAACAGGATGACGGCTCGTGGGACTACCGACGAGTCTGCGTCGAAGGCCCCGTCTTTCCGGCACGGCAGTTGGTGTTCGAGTAGGACTGTAGGATGGGCACTCCTGCCCGTTCTTGCCTTTGGCTGTTCAAGAATGACGGGCAAGAGTGCCCATCCTACAACCAAGCGAGGGACTCACATGACACTCTGCTCGCTACGATGTTTGCTCGGGTGGCACTGGCGG
This sequence comes from Schlesneria sp., assembly GCA_043738825.1. Lineage (GTDB taxonomy): Bacteria > Planctomycetota > Planctomycetia > Planctomycetales > Planctomycetaceae > Schlesneria. The sequence continues at coordinate 54 of JAYUFF010000008.1, read as the reverse complement.
CAGCCTTGGGCCGCCAGTGGGCTTGGCTCATGGTCGATGCCTCGAAGAGCACTG
>JAYUFF010000007.1:0-2992 GCA_043738825.1 Schlesneria sp. | reverse complement strand
TCCTCGATCATCTCTACGAGACCGCCAGCGCTCTGGGCACAGTCGGCGTTTCGGCGGGAGTGACCGCCGGATTGCAGCCCGCATCCAAATTGCTGCTGATCGTGACGATGTTCCTCGGTCGAGTCGGAGCCGTCACGCTGGTGGCCGCTCTGGCTGGGACTGCGAGGGAAGTCAGTTACACCTACCCCGAGGAACGGATTGCCCTCGGTTAGAGTTTCTCGCTGAGGGTCGCTCGTCTCGTCACAGCGTCGTCTTGTGAGTGGCAACTGCGAAGGCTATCTTCGCTCGCGAATCAGATTCATTGCTCGGCACTCCGTTGCCTCATCGCCCGAGACTCGCATGGACAAGTTGCCAAAAGAGATCGCCCTGCTCGTGGACAACCTCTGCCGCGAGGGAGATCGGTTCGCGGAGATCGACCAGTTCGACGATGCGATCGAAAAGTATCAGTCCGCGTGGGATCTTTTGCCCGTCCCGCAGTGCCAGTGGTCGACGGCGACGTGGATTCTGGTGTCGGTGGGCGACGCGTACTTCGGCCTGAAAGAATACGACACGGCGGCCGAGATTCTGCTCGATGCGTTCGACTATCCCGATGGCGAGTCCAATCCCTACCTGTACCTTCGACTCGGGCAGTCCCTGCTGGAGACCGGGCAACTCGACGACGCGGCCAATGCGCTCGAAGAAGCCTTTCGACGGGGAGGCGAAGCGCTGTTCGAGGACGAAGACCCGAAGTATCTCGTGTTCGTGAAGACTCAGTTGAAGATCATGAACGTCACGCCCACCTCAGGCCGGTTCAATCGACCGCTTGAGTGACGACACGACAGGCAGGGCGATCTGACGCTCGGCGGCCACGGTGATCGGGATCGACTTGAACGCGGGCGTGCGCGAGCGGGGATCGGACGATCTCGGCACGAGGACGTTGCATTCGGGGTAGTACATCGCTGCGTTGCCCGGTCGGATTTTCTCGAAGGAGGTCGCGATCGCGCCGTGCATCTCACCAGTCGAACTGCGGACAGTGACCGGCTGGTCCGGTTGCAGTTGGAACCGCGACAGGTCGGCGGGATGGAGCAGGATCACGTGGCGCGAGTCGATGCCGCGATAGAGGTCGTACTCCTCGTAAACGACCGTGTTGAACTGGCCTTCGCTGCGGATCGTCATCAGCCGCAACTCGTTCGGTCCACCGACCAACTCGGGTAGCGAGTGCGTCCGCAACTGCGCGCGGCCCGTTTTCGTCGGGAACTGCGGTGTGTAGAAGGTGCGGCCGGCCAGTTGGAATTCTTTCTTCGTCTCACCGATGTCCTTGATCTCGTCGAAGCCCGGAACGACCTTGGCAATCGCTTCGCGGATGCGGTTCGTGTTCTGCATCGACTGCCAGTCGATCGGGCCGTCGTTGCCGAGGATGCCGCTCGCGACGCGGGCGATGATTTCGATCTCACTCCTCGGCCCAGCGTGTCGCGCCGGACCGCCGTCACTCAGCCGGATGTAGTTGAACATCGACTCTTGCGTCGTCGCCTGCGGCTCCTCATCGCGAGCCAGCACCGGCAGGATGATTGTCTCGTCAGCCAGGCCATGCGCGTGACCGGTATTGAGCGTCGTGTTGAGGTACACGAGCAGCTCCAATTGCTCCATCGAGTGTTTCGCAAACGTGGCGTCGGGGTTCGAGCCATACAGGTTCCCACCGAGGCAGAAGCCAAACTTCAGTTCCTTCCGTGCGGCGGCCTCGATGCAGGCCAGCGTGTCGAGACCGGCGGTCGTCGGGAGTTGCAGGCCGTACTGAGATTGCAGCCGCTCGAAAATGGCGTCCTTCAATTTCGGCGTCACACCCATCGAGCCGATGCCCTGCACGTTCGAGTGGCCTCGAATCGGCAGCAGTCCCGCGTTGGGACGGCCGACCATGCCGCGCAGCAGCGCGAGGTTGGCGATCGCTTCGACGTTTTCGACGCCATACGTGTGATGCGTGATCCCCATCGTCCACGTGAAGACGACATTCTCGGCTGCTGCGTACCGAGTGGCGATGGCTTGGATCGCCTCCGCGCCGACTCCCGCCTTGCGGTAGATGTCGTTCCAGTCGTGAGCCGCCAGACTCGCCTGCAACTCGGGCCAGTGATCGCAGTACTTCGTGAGGAACACTTCGTCGTGAGCGTTCATCTCCACGATCCGCTTCGCCACTCCGGTCAGCAACGCGAGATCACCGCCGATGTGAGGCTGCACGTACAGCGAGGCAATCTTCGTCCCGAAGAAGAGGCTGATCGGATCGCTCGGCACGCTGAAGTTGACGAGGCCCGTCTCGACAATCGGGTTGATAACGACGACATGGCCACCCTTCCGGCGAATGTGCTTGAGCGTGGACATCAGTCGCGGATGGTTGCTCGCCGGGTTGCCGCCGATGATGAACACGAGGTCGGCGTGATCGACATCCTCCAGCACCAGCGTGGCCGTTCCCGTCCCGAGGACACTGTTCAGCCCGACGCCGCTCGCCTGATGGCAGTAGAAGCTGCAATTGTTGACGTTGTTTGTGCCAAAGACCCGTGCGAAGACTTGCAGCAGGAAACCGGCCTCGTTCGAGCTGCGGCCGCTGAAGTACCAGAAGGTTTCGTCGGGAATGATCCCCTTCAACTTGCCGATGATCTTCGAGAACGCCTCATCCCACGAGATCGGTTGGTGGTAGTTGTCGCCCTTGCGGTGAAGCATCGGCTGCGTCAACCGGCCGCTCGTTTCGAGTTCCCTCGGCGAGAACGATTGAAGTTGCGGGATCGAGTACGTCTGAAAGAAGTCGGGTTTGATCGCCCCCTGCATGTCGGCCGCCATCGCTTGCAGCGACTTCTTGCAGACCTCGGGAAACACACCCCGCTCGTTGACCATTCCGCCCTGTTGGCCTCCCATGCCGACCGCGCATGTCTTGCAGGCGTTCTTGGACCGCATTGCCTTCCATAGCTTCCAAAACCCGCCGACCTCGCGCGCCTTGCGCCAAGTGTAAAGCATCGCGGGCCAGCCG
>JAYUFF010000006.1:0-2997 GCA_043738825.1 Schlesneria sp. | reverse complement strand
CCGCTCGCCTCGAACCGCGAACAGATTCTGAACCTGATCGCACGGGCCGAGGCCGCAACGGCGCGAGGCCAGATATTCTCGCTCGGTTATCAGCGGCGGCACACGGCGATGTACAAAACGCTGCGCCGCGAAGTTCTCTCCGGGGAGTGGGGTCGAGTCCGCGCGGTCGTCTCGCACAACGTCGAGAACTGGCAACCAACCATCGGCGGGACATGGCGCGACGATCCCAACCAGAACCCCGGCGGATTCCTCACTGATGCGGGAAGCCACAAGCTCGATTCGATCTTCTATGTGACGGGCCTCGCGCCGGTGGAAGCGTTCGCCCGCAGCCAGACGTGGGGTAGCCACGTCGAGATCGTGACCAGCGTCTCGGCACTGCTGACTCAAGACGTGACGGCGACGATCGACTTCATCGGCCATGCGCAGTACCTCGGCGAAGAGTTTCACGTTCACTGCGAACGAGCCGACCTGATGATTCGTCACGGCGAATTCTGGCTCGCCCGCAACGGTCGCCTCGAACGCCGCGCCGTCGATGAACCGGAATCGACTCCCGTCGCCAGCCTGCTCGACACGATCTTGAACGGCGCGCCGGAAATCTCTCCGCCAGCGGCCGCGCTCCCCGTGTACGACCTGACACAAGCGATCCTCGCGTCGGGACGGAAGGGCCAACCGGTGGCCGTGGCGGGTGAGTGAATGAGTCTCTCCTTTTACTAGCCCGACGCGCCAGCGAGGGCTGACCGTTCAACAGCGGTGAACCCTCGCTTGCGCGTCGGGCTAGTTGGCTGTCAGAAACTTTCAACTCATTCACGCAAACGACATCGCCACCGACCGGCGATCCGGCAGAGGCAGGCTGCGTGGCGACAACTCCATCGCTGCCGCTTCGACGATTTGCGAGTCCACTCGCCGCCGCTCCTCACTCAGCGCGGCGAGCAGGGCGAGGTCGCAGAGCCAGACGACTTTGGACGGGTTGCCGTGAGTCAGCGCGTGGATCACCTGAATCGCATCGGCGGTGAAGATCGCCTCGCACGAACCGGCTCGGCGGACGGAGTCCCACAGAAACCGCGCGGTCTCGTCTTCGGACCACGCCGACAACTCGACGTGCAACTCAACGGCATCGATCAGCAGCGGCGCGGTGAAGCGTTCGCGAGCCGCGATCAGTACGGTCAACTCCACGCCGCCCGCGTCTGCCAGTTGCATCAGGCGTCGTAACGATTGGCTGCATCCGAACTCGACGAGATCGAAATGATCGATCAACGTGACGACCGGTTGCTGCACGATGGCCAGTCCGGCGAAGCGAGTTTGCAGACCCGACCACAACTTGGCAGGGGAGTCGTCGGCATCGCAACCGGCCTGACAACCGTCGGCCACTCGCCACGCCAATTCGTTGCCGTCGAGACCCGTCGCATCGACTCGAACGCAGAGCCGCCCGAGTCGCATCGCGCTGGTCTGCACCTGCCGCAACAGGCAACTCTTGCCGGTTCCCGTTGCTCCACTCAACAGCCCGCACCGACGACGTTCTTCGACGAGGAACAGCAACCGCGCGAAAGCCTCATCGTGCGCGGCTCCGACAAACGGCCGGTTGCCACAGGCAGAACGCTCGAACGGCCAGTGACGAAAGCCCCAGAATGCCAAGTCCATCGGCAACGATCCTTCCTTGCTACGGTAGTCCCGCCGCTCCGTCGGCGGGACGCGCGGTGATGAGCGTCCCACCGGATGAAACAAATCTCCGCGACGGTCCCGTCGGCGGAGCGACGGGACAACGGTAGTCGCCGGAATCATCGGCCAAGTGGAGCGGGCGGCATGACGAACTCAGTCAACCTCGCGCCAGCTTCTCGGCCCGCTGGTTGAGTTCCACCGGAACCTTCACGAGCAGTTCGTCGATTACGCGATCGGGAGTGTAGCCCTCACTTTGAGCCGCGAACGTCGTGACGAGGCGGTGGCGCAGGACCGGGTGCGCGACGGCCTTGATGTCTTCCGTCGTCACATGGAAGCGGCCTTCGAGCAGCGCGCGAGCCTTCGCGCCGAGGATCAGGTACTGCCCGGCTCGCGGTCCCGCGCCCCATGAGACGAACTCCTTCACGAACTTCGGCGATTCGGCTTCCTTGGGCCGGGTGGCTCGCACGAGATCGCGCGCGTAGACGAAGACGTGTTCGGCGACGGGCACCTTGCGCACGACTTCTTGCAGCGCGAGAATCTGCTTTCCCGTGAGCATCACTGAGAGTTGCGGCTCTTCGCCACCCGTCGTCTGCTTGAGAATCCTCAACTCTTCGGCGGCGTTCGGATACTTGACGATGATGTTGAACATGAAGCGGTCGAGCTGTGCTTCGGGCAGCGGGTACGTTCCCTCTTGCTCGATCGGGTTCTGCGTGGCGAGCACGAAGAACGGGACCGGCAACCGGTACGTGTTCGAGCCAACGGTGACGTGCCGCTCCTGCATCGCTTCGAGCAACGCGGCCTGAGTCTTCGGCGGCGTGCGATTGATTTCGTCCGCGAGCAGCACGTTTGTGAAGATCGGTCCCTGCATGAACTGAAACAGCCGCCGACCCGATTCGGGATCCTCCTGCAAGACATCGGTCCCCGTGATGTCCGACGGCATCAGGTCGGGCGTGAACTGAATGCGGCGAAACGACAGTTGCAGAATTTTGGCCACGGTGCTGACGAGCAGCGTCTTCGCCAAACCCGGCACTCCCATCAGCAGGCAGTGCGAGCGGCAGAACATCGCGATCAGCAACTGATCGACGACCTCCCCCTGGCCAATGATGACCTTGCCGATCTCCTGCCTCAAACGAGCATAGGCATTGGCGAGGCCGCGAATGGCGGCCAGTTCACGTTCCCGCGCGCCGACCTCGGCGTCGGCCTTGTCTTCTGCAAACTGGTCGTCATCGGCGGGAATGAACGTCATGGGAAGCGGCCCGTGCGTGGAATCGAGTTTCGGCGAGTCGGTCAGTAAGATGGTGCGGCATGATAACCGGGTCGCCGTTGACTCGCCTGTCACCA
>JAYUFF010000005.1:0-2997 GCA_043738825.1 Schlesneria sp. | reverse complement strand
CCTGGCGGAATGGACTTCCGGAAACGACTACGCCACGCGAGTCGCCAACATCCGCGCCGGTCTCGGTCAGAGTGATGGTTTCAGTTTGTCGGCAGGTGTGACCGTCTTCGACGACGGTGTGGTTGACGAATTGTACGGCAGCAGTGGCATGGATTGGTTCTTCAACTTTGGCGTGGCGAATGACAAGCTGAAGAGCAAGTCCTCCAAAGAGCTAGTAAATTAGTAATTTGCCAATTAAGCCCTAAAGCTCATTGCGTTTTTGGTGATGAACGATACAAGTGGTCTCGTTGAGGTGGAGCGAGCCGTATGATTCATTCAGTAACGTCTCAATAAGATCACTCTCAGTAAATTTCGGACGACTCAATAAAGCGCAATCCGGCTTCTGCCGGAAGGCGCGTTAATAAGTAGGCCGACGTGATGGAATCCTTCAGGGTTCTGACACGTCGGCCTTTTTTTATTGCCTGTGGTGCGAGAATCAACCGGAATAGCGGAGAGCCTAAAAGTTGATGCCACCGTGGACCGCGTGAGCGGTCAAGGAATGAAAAGGGTCGGTCATTTTGGTCTTATCAAGGGGGGCTCAGTCATGTTGGTCTTATCGAGGAAGCTGCGAGAAGCGGTCGTGATCGGCGGATCAGACGGCATCGAGCGTTTGATGAAAGTCACAGTGCTGGAGGTCAAGAACGGCAGTGTGAGGCTGGGCTTCGAGGCGGCAGCCGACGTGCCCGTTCATCGTTGGGAGATTTGGGAACGCATCCAATGCGGCGGCCTACCAATCAAAGCGTTGTGAGATTTCAACCATCCAGTCATCCGTTGTGAAGGTCAGCCTTCGGTCGTCGAACGCCGCTTTTACGACAGTTAAATCTGTAGGAGAACAATCATGTTGAATTGGGCGCTCACATTTTTAGTCGTCGCGTTAATCGCCGGGGCATTGGGATTTGGCGGTATCGCCGGAGAAGCGGCCTGGATCGCGCATATCTTGTTTGTAGTGTTTCTAGTTTTGTTTCTCGTCTCATTCATTACCGGACGGCGGGCGACTCGAATTTGACTGCGGACTGGCAATTCCACCTGGTTCCTGTGCTGCCGGTCGATCTCCGGGAGATTTCGGGAAGCGTTCAATAGTGGCAGTAGAGGCTTTAAGTCGTACTGAGATTTCATCAATTTCGTTTGTGGTCATTCCTGGAGGTCAGTTCCTCGCAGGAGTCTTGGTCCTTTCGGGCCTCATGTTTGTGCTACTTCAGAAGGAGTGTTTGCAATGTCTCGAAAACTATTATCCATGGGTGTGCTGGCCGCAGCGTTCTGTCTCACGTTGGGAACTGCTGACGCTCAAGCGTGTCGCAATCGCTGCCATCAGCGAAGCAATCGCTGTTGCCAGAACAACAATTGGGGCTGCCAACAAAACAACAATTGTGGCAACCAACAGGCGAACAACAACGGCTGCCAGCAGACCGTGAACTACTCCGCCCCAGCGGCCACATGTTGCAACGCGCAGTCCAGCACCTGCAACGCGCAGCAGGCCAGCTTCACCACGACACCTGCCAACAATTCGGCTCCGCAGCCACCGATCGAGCAAGCTCCAGCTCCAGCCAACTAACGTCATTGATGGCCGGGAAATTCATACATTTGCCCCCACCGGGCGGTTCCAGAAAGGGATGTCACAATGCGTCTGTTTACGATTCTTTCGGGAGCCGCCTTTTTTCTCGGGGCGGTCGGGCTCTTCACGATGGTCAGCCTCAATGAGCTGGCTGGGAAAGATGCTCCCAAACCCGCTGACAAATCAAGCGTTCAGTCTAAGGAAAAGAACGCCGAGAAGCCGAACGCAAAGCCGATCGAGAAGGTCGGCACAAAACTCGATCTCAAATCCGCCGAAAACAAGACAGTCACTTTGCCGGTCGCCGAGAAACGATCGCCTGACGAAGAGGCAGTGCGACTGACCGGCGAGTCCTTCGTGAAAGCGTATGACGCTGCGGATGCCAAGTCAGTCGCCGCGCATTTCACCGCCGATGCTGAATACGTCGATGAATTGGGTAACGTCTTTCAAGGTCGCAAGGCCATCGAGGATTCGCTCACGACTTTCTTCGCCGAGAATCCTGGCTGCAAACTGGAAGTGAACATCGACACCATTCGATTCGTTAGCCCCGGTGTGGCGGTTGAGGATGGAACGACGACGATCACTCGTCCAGGCGGGGTGGATTCGGTTGACAGCCTCTACACCGCAGTGCATGTAAAGGCTGACGGCAAGTGGCTCTCAGCCAGTGTGCGTGATCATGCTCCGAAGAACCGCAGGTTGCACCGCTCGCAACTCGAACAGCTCGGATGGCTGATGGGAGACTGGGTGGATGAGGGGGACGAATCAATCGTCATCTTCTCGTGTGAAGCTGTCGATCACGGCAATTTCTTGCTTCGCAAGTTCACCATTCAGGTCGCCGGACAAGAAGCGATGAGTGGTACTCAACGCATTGGTTGGGATCCGCTCACCGGCAAGCTTCGAGCGTGGATCTTCGACTCGGAAGGTGGTTATGCCGAGGGAACGTGGCATAGTGATGGCGACAACTGGGTGCTCAAGTCAACCGGCGTGACCGCTGACGGACAGACCGCTTCCAGCACGAGTATTTATACGTTTGTGAATGCTCATACGATGACTTGGCAATCGGTGGATCATGAGATCGCGGGAGTGGAATTACCCGACAGCGAAGTCGTCACGATCGTCCGCCAAGCACCGACACCAACCTTGCTGATCATTGAAGAACGCCAGTAGTCGGTGAGAAACATCCTTCCTAATCCGAACGGGTAGAAACCCTACCCCATATCGTACAACTCTTTGGAGTATCCCGTCATGAAATGGACGTCTTGGAAAACTGCTCTCGTCTGTGGCCTCGCACTTTCTGTGAGTTCGGTTGATTTGTTTGCTCGCGGCTTTGCTGGCGGTGCGGGGATCGCCCCCGCTCCGGGTGGACACGGCGGCGGCGGTGGTGGCGGACATGCAGGCGGTGGTGGCGG
>JAYUFF010000004.1:0-2998 GCA_043738825.1 Schlesneria sp. | reverse complement strand
GATTCGTAGCCACGCTCGCCAGAGCGTGGGGATCGCACCGTGACCGCAAAATCCCACGGTCTGGCGACCGTGGCTACCTAAAGTGAGTGCCATTCGCCCGACGCGCGAGCGAGGGCTTCGCGATCATCGAACGTCCAGCCCTCGCCCGCGCGTCGGGCTAGTTGTCCCAAGGCGTGGCTGCTGCTCAGCAAACCACGGCCAGCGAAGTCGGCGAAGAAATCCAGCCGCGACGCGATTTCCGAAAGCGCCTTGATCTTCGTCCCGTCGAGTGCCAGCCGCCCCACCTGCAACAACCCCGAGGCGGACGCCACCTGCAACACCTCGACGAACAGCGTCTCAAACGCGGCGAGGTGACGGCGGCGAAACTCGCGGATCGCGTGCCGGTCTTTCTCGGCCAAGAAAGACCGTCCGGAGTGTCCTCACCCACGATCATCCGACAGGCGATGCCCTGCTCGCACCGCGACATGATCTCCGCGACGACCGCGTGCCCATCGCAGAGTTGAAGATCAAAAGCGTCAACCTCATCCGCGGATCGGTGCTGTCTTCAACCGCCGGGCGGAGAGCCTCGCAACTCACGCTCGTAATGGGCGGTGATCGCCCCGATGTCGAGCTCCCGCACGGCATCCCTCAAAAAGTCGATCAGATGCCCTTCCGGCAACCAATCTTGGGGAGACGGCGGCAACAACCACGCCCGATACGACTTCTCACTCACACCCAACCTCCCGGCCCACCAATTCACACGGCTCGCCGACCTCGCAAACACCAGACCAACCGATAGCAGCCCTCGCTGCGGATGACCAAGACAGGCTCCTAGGGAGGGAACGAAGACTCTTGCCGGAAATGCCGCCAACCAAGTTGCCTGACCCGGCGGCGTGAGCATTCGGAACCTTTCGGGGAGGGTGGTGTTCGACTTCGTTGCCACCGGCTCCACAGGGCGATCGCCTTTTTCAAACTGGGTGCCACGGTCACGGAGCTTCGACGTGGCCGTGCGAGGAAGTGAAGGCTGTTTCTCACTCTCACGGCCACGTCGAAGTTCCGTGACCGTGGCACCCAATACCCCGGATTCAACAAGGCGATGGCCCTGTCTCAAACCTGGATGGCCTTGATCGGCGCGAGCGGCTGCGGAATCATGTCGCTTGGTTCCGTGTGAGGCTCCTGCTCGCGCGGGCCTGCCGCCATTCCTCCCGCCCGCCCAACGTGAGACCCCCATGCCGAAGTTGCTTCGCCCGATGATCGTGCTGCTGGCGCTGGCCGCTGTGCCGTGGAAGACGTTCGCCGAACTGCCGTCTCCCCAACTGCATCGCATCGAACCGGTCGGACTCAGTGCGCCGGGACAAGTGGAACTGACGATGCTCGGCGCGGACATCGAAGGAGTGGAGACGCTCCTCTTCGAGCATCCCGGCTTCAAGGCGGAGTTCGTCAAGGATCGGACCTTCAAGCTGACGCTCTCGCCCGACATCCCGTCGGGGACTTACGACGTGCGGGCGGTCGGCCGCTTTGGCATCACGAATCCGCGACTCTTCTCGGTGACACGCGGCTTGCAGGACGTGGTTGAGGTCGAGCCGAACAACTCACCGGACAAGGCCCAGCCGGTTGCCGTCAACTCGGCCGTGAATGGCTCGTCCGACGGCAACAACCAGGACTTGTTCAAACTCACGCTGAAGCAGGGCCAGCGGATCGTGATCGACTGCCAGTCGGCGCGGCTCGACACCGAGATGGATCCGACGCTGGTCCTGTTCGCCGCCGAGGGCCGTCAGTTGGCGAGCAACGCCGATTACTACGGCCGCGATCCGCTGATCGACTTCGCCGCGCCGGCCGACGGCGAGTACCTCGTCGAAGTGAAAGACCTCACCTATCGCGGCGGCTTTCCGTACCGGCTGGTCATCACCGACCGACCGTACATCGAAAACGTGTTTCCGCGCGCGGTGCAGGCAGGCCAAACGGTCGAGCTAACGGTACTGGGCCGCAACCTCGGACCGGGGTCTCAACCATCGAGTTGGAAGCTGGGGGAACTGACTCTCGACACGCTGAAACTTCCCGTGACCGGCTCCACGAATCTTCTGCCGACCGGCGCGTATCGCTTCATCGAACACGCGACGCAGCACTCGGTCCTGCCAACCGCCGCGACATGCACCTTGGTTGGTGAGCAGCTCTCGCTCCTCAACGCCAACCCGCAGATCATGCTCGTCACCGAGTCGCCGACACAGGTGGAGGCCGAGCCGAATGACACGCGCGAACAGGCTCAACCGCTGACGTTGCCCGCCATCATCAGCGGCCGTTTCGACCGTGAGCGAGATGTCGATTGGTACGCCTTCGAGACCGACGAGCACGGCGGCCAGTACGGCTTCGATGTCTACTGCGAACGGATCGCGGGCCGAGCCGATCCGTACCTGGCCGTCACCGATGAGCAGGGGAACGCGGTCGGTTCGCTCGACGATTTCGGCCACCGCATCGCAGCGTTCGACGGACACCTGCGCGATCCGTCCGGCTCGATCAGTCTCCAACCAAAGACCAAGTACCGCGTACTGGTGAAGGACACGTACAACCGCGGCGGAGCGCGCTATCAATACGTGCTCAGTGCCCGCAAACCGACCCCCGATTTCTTTGCCGCCTCCATGCACAGCAGCAACAACATGTCGGGCGTCACCGTCTGGCAGGGAGGCTCCGCGTACCTCGATGTCGTCATCCACGGCAAGGACGGCTTCAACAGTTCCGTCGTTGTGAGTGTCGAGGGCCTGCCACCCGGACTGCATGCCGCTCCGCTCACAATCACCAGCGATACGCGAGGCACTCTCGTCCTGTGGACCGATGACAACGCCGCCCCTTCGGCCGGAACGATGAAAGTTTTTGCGACGGCCAAGATCGGCGAACAGACCGTGCGGCGCGAGGTCCGTCCATTTTGCCGCGTCACCAATCTGCAAGGCTGCCGCGAGATGCACGAACAGACAGTCGCCATCCGCGAACGCTCGCCATTCGCCTTGATGATTGAGCCGGATCG
>JAYUFF010000003.1:0-2998 GCA_043738825.1 Schlesneria sp. | reverse complement strand
AAGAATGTGTCTTCCACGGTAAACAGGAGCCGAGCCATGAATCCCTCTTGTCTGCTTCTCCCGGTTATGTCGCCCCTCCAGGGCTTCGGTCATCGGTTCGGTTGCAACCCAGGGCTAGCGCCCTGGGCTACCGTATGTCGCCCCATCCGGGGCTGAAGGCAGTGCATGCTACGCCAGCGACGCAACCAACCGGTCGATCTCGTCCTTCGTGCGTGATTCGGTGACGGCCACGAGCAGGCATTGTTCACGGACTTCTTGCGGGAGCCAGTTGAGGATGGGGAAGCGGCTGAGCATCGGGCCGATATCGACTCCGGCGGCGGCGGCTTTGCGAATCGCCACGTCGGCACCGTGCTCGTACTTCAACGCGAACTCCTTGAAGAACGGGCCGGGGAACAGCAGTTCGCAGCCGTCAATTTGCTTCAGGCGGTCGGCGGCATAGTGGGCCTTGCGGCAACTCAGTTCGGCGACTTCTTTCAATCCGTGAGGACCGAGCAGCGACAGGTAGACGGTCGCGCGCAGGGCCAGCAGTCCCTGATTCGTGCAGATGTTGCTCATCGCTCCCGCGCGGCGGATGTGCTGTTCGCGAGCCTGCAGGTTGAGGAAAAAGCATCGCTGGCCATTGCGATCGACCGTCTGACCGATCAACCGGCCCGGCATCTTGCGGACGAGTTCCTTCTTGCAGGCGAGGATGCCCAGATAGGGTCCGCCAAACTGGAGCGGGATGCCGAGCGCCTGTCCTTCCGCCACGGCGATGTCCGCACCGAGTTGGCCCGGACGTTTGAGCAACCCGACGCTGATCGGATCGAAGGACTGGATCAGCAACGCTCCCTGTTGATGAGCGGTGGCGGCAATCTGCTCGACATCCTCCAAGCCGCCGAAAAAGTTGGGGTGCTGAAGGACAACGCACGCCGTGGTCTCGTCGAGATAAGACTCCAGCGCCGCGACGCCAACCTTGCCATTGCGAGTGGGCAGGACCAGAACCTCGGTCGATTGATCGGCCAGATACGTGATGACACTCTGCGCTGCTTCGGGATTCACGGAACCCGCGACGATCACACGCCCCGCTCGTCCGGTGCAACGCATGGCCATGAGCACGGCCTCGGCCACGCCACTCCCGCCGTCGTACAGGCTCGCGTTGGCGATCTCGAGGCCGCTCAACTCGGCAATCAGCGACTGAAACTCGAAGAAGGCTTGCAGCGTCCCCTGACTCGCCTCGGCCTGATACGGCGTATAAGCCGTATAAAACTCGCCGCGTCCCGTCACTTCATCGACGACGCTGGGGATGTAATGGTCATACGCTCCGCCTCCCATGAAGCAGACGCGCGAGGCCGCCCCAACGCTGCGCGAGGCCAACTCGCGCAGATGCCGTTCGAGTTCGAGTTCGGTCAGCGCGGGAGGCAACTTCAGTGGCCGGTCGAGCTGCAACTCGGACGGGATCTGATCGAGCAGCGTCGCCAGCGAATCGACTCCGATCCGGTCAAGCATCTGCTGCTGTTCGTCAGGCGTGGTGAAGAGGTAGGACACGGGAAGCCTTGAGTAGGAAGGAAGTCAGGGATCAGGAGGCAGGAGGCAGGAGGCAGCATGACAGAGGGAATTGAGTCGAACAGGAATCGGCGAGCATTCTTCCTGACTCCTGTCCCCTGACTCCTGTTTCTCAATGCTTCTTGGTCTTCTTGGCGACCTTGCCGCCTGACGCGGTTCGTGTGGCCGTCTTCTTGCGGGGTGCGGGGGCCGCCTTCACCGAGCGTGTGCCGGCCTTCGTCATCTCGGCGTCAATTGCCTTGTCGATTTCGGAAAGCTTCGCGATGGCCATGCGGCTGCCCAGTTGTTGGCGAACGGCGGTGTAGACCTGCTTGGAATCGGTGGCCTCCCGCTTGATCTCGCGGGTAGACATCATCATCCGCAGTCCTCGAGCAGACGGCGGGGACCACCAGGCTCCGATTCGCACGCCCGCGTAAAGGTCGTTCGCCTGCGGCTCGGTACACCCTCCCGCGACGCACGCCTCCCAGAACATCTTGTCCGCCAACTTGCGTTCGGCTTTGGTGGTGGCCCTCACGCAGGCGATGTCATGCACGATCGAAGCATTGCGGTAACAGCCGGTGTAGGGCGAACCAACCGTATCCCACAGCCACTGCGGGATGCTGGCTCCGTTGATGACGCTTCCGAGCGGCGCGTCCCAGCGTTTCCCGTTCGAGTCTGAATAAGCGAACTCTTCGAGCAACTTCATGTCGCGCGCGTCATCGGCGGGTTGATTGAGCCACTCGGTCTTGGGTGTTCCAGAAAACGTACCAACAGTTGTCATGATCGAAGCTCCAATTGGGGATACCGTGCCACCGTGATCACATCTTCAAAGCCAGCCGTCCCGCAGGACACACAACATTCGTTCCGCGAACGATCACTGCCGAGTCAACGCTGCTCGGCATCGCAGTGGGCCTTGTACGCGGCGTGATCGAGCAGCTTGGAAAGCTCACTCGCGTCGGCGACACGGACCTTGACCATCCAGCCTGCGCCGAACGGATCCTGGGTGAGCAGTTCGAGGTGGTCGGGCAGGGCATCGTTCCTCGCAACGACTTCGCCGCTGACCGGGGCATATAAGTCGCTGACCGCCTTCACACTTTCGACCTCGCCAAACGGCTGGCCCTGCACCGTCTGCTTGCCGATGGCGGGAAGGTCCGCGTAGGTGAGGTCGCTGAGTAAATGAACGGCAAAGTCGGAGATGCCGATCGTGGCGGTGTCCCCTTCCACGGCAACCCATTCGTGCGTCTTGGTGTACTTCCGATTTTCCGGGGCCATGATCGGCGACTCCTTTCGGGGATTGAGGTAGGGCCGGTTTTACCGGCCATTCTGTTTGTGGATGGCACGCTGCTTGGAAAGGCCGGTGGAACCGGCCCTACATCGACTAGCCCGACGCGCGAATGGCACTCACTTTAGATTCGTAGCCACGCTCGCCAGAGCGTGGGGATCGCACCGTTACCGCAAAATCCCACGGTCTGGCGAC
>JAYUFF010000002.1:0-3002 GCA_043738825.1 Schlesneria sp. | reverse complement strand
CACTCGCACTGCTTGTCCCAAAGCCGACCAGCAGTGGCACGTTCGACGCGGTATAGATGGTCTTGATTGTTGAAGTTGCACTTTGAAAGTAGAGCGTGCCCATGAATGGACTAACACGTCTGACGCCCCTGTTGATTCTCGTGACCTTTCTTGGGTTGAGACATCTCGCGCTTGATCCGCTTCAGGCTCAGGAGAAGCCGCCATCGGGCCTCGTGACGTTCACGACAATGGAAGACCATCGAGACATGCTCCAACAGCTTGGGATCTCCAAGTTGCGTCCCGGCCCGAATGGAAATGAAGCGGCACCGAATCACGCGAACTTTGACGAGGCTCTCGCGAATCCCTTTCCTCACCTTCCGGAGCTGTTGGTTTGCCGTGACGGAACCGTTGTGAAAACCAAGGAGGAGTGGATTGCCAGGCGTCGTCCGGAAATCGTCGAACTCTTCGAGCAGGACGTGATTGGACGAATTCCCGCAGACGCGCCGAAGGTGACTTGGAAAGTCATTGAGGAGAAGGAAATCGCGGCAGGCGACACTCTGATCATGGAAAAGACTTTGGAAGGGGTTGTCGATAACTCGCGATGCCCGGAGATCGAAGTCAAGATCGCGCTGAAAGTCGGGGTTCCCACGAACGCGGGCAAGGCCGTGCCGATGCTCACCATGTTCAGCGGGTTTGGATTTGGCGGACGTGGTGGACCGCCTCCGCCTGCATTTCGACCTCCCGGTCCTTCACGAGAGCAGATTCTGGCGAAAGCTGGTTGGGGCTATGCGTTCCTGAATCCAAACAGCGTCCAACCCGACAACGGGGCCGGGCTGACTCGTGGAATCATCGGGCTGACGAACCTCGGCCAGCCCCGCAAACCAGACGATTGGGGATCGCTCCGAGCATGGGCGTGGGGTGCCTCTCGGGCGCTCGATTACCTGGAAACGGATGCGGCGATCGATGCCAAGCGAGTCGGTATCGAAGGGGTTTCCCGTTATGGCAAGGCAGCGCTCGTCACGATGGCGTTTGACGAGCGATTTGCGGCGGCGTTGGTCGCTTCGTCGGGAGAAGGGGGAGCCAAACTCCATCGGCGAAACTTTGGTGAGGCCGTGGAGAATCTGACGGGTTCGGGTGAATATCACTGGATGGCCGGTAACTTTTTGAAGTACGGAGCGGCGGAAGCCGAATTCGGCAGCAAGAACGCGGGTGACATTCCGGTGGACGCACATCAGTTGATTGCCCTCTGCGCTCCGCGACTGACCTTCATCAGCTATGGCGTCCCGGAAAAGGGGGACGCGAAGTGGCTCGATCAGCAGGGCAGTTACATGGCGACCGTCGCCGCACAGCCAGCCTATCGTTTGTTCGGCGCGGAGACTCTGGGTGTGTCAGACGACTACCTCAACGAGAAAATGCCCGCAGTCAACGTGGGGCTGCTTTCCGGATCACTCGCCTGGCGGCAACATGACGGTGGTCACACGAGCGGCCCCAATCTGCCGCATTTCCTGGAATGGGCAAACAAGAAGTTTGCCGAATCCATTCCCACGGCCAAGTAGTCGTAGGGTGGGCATTGCCCACCAATCGCATTCAAGCGCATGGCGTGGTGAGCATGGCGTGGTGGGCGATGCCCACCCTACATCACTTATCGGGGACTTCGCGAGGCGGTTGGTCAGTTGTCAGCAGTTCGATCAACTGCGCGAACAGATGGCGCGGGGTGGCTCCTTCTTCCCAGGAGCGGATCACGCCGAAGCCGCAGACGATCAGGCGGCCTCGACCGGTGGGGTATTCGACATCCAGCCACGGCCAGCGCTGATTCGGTTTGCCAAACTCGGCGGTCAGCAAGTCGCCGCGCGAGCGGAGTGCGAAGCCGCTCGCCACGATGTCGTCTCGACCCGGCCAGCGGTCCGCATCGAGACGAGGATCGAGTGCGGCAATCGCATCGCCGCGACGAAACGCCACGCGGCGAGGGGCCGACCCCTTCTCTTCATTCAATCCCGGCAGCGGCAGCGATCCGCCACCTGGTGCGAGACACAGCACCGGACGCCCCTGAGACGCCAGAGCGTAGTCGCCTCTTCAGTGAAAGCCGCCTCCCTCTCGCCGCGCTTTGCCAGCGAGCGATGTTCGCGGCAAGATGGGCGCCACGACACCCGGCTGAAGTCCGGCTTAGCTTTGTTAGGCGGACTTCCCTCCGAGAGGACGCACCCCGCAGAGAAGTCCGGCTTTCGGAAAAGCCGGACTTCGACATGATTCTGTTCCTCAAATATCGACTGGTCACTCATGCTCGACCGACCCCGCGTTCCGACGAACCTCATCACCGGCTTCCTGGGCGTTGGCAAGACGACCACGGTCTTGAACCTGCTTGCCCAGCGACCGGCCAACGAGCGCTGGGCGGTCCTCGTCAATGAGTTCGGCGAGGTCGGCATCGACGGCGCGATCATCGAAGGGGCGGGAGGTGACGGCGTCGCGGTCAGCGAGATCGCGGGAGGCTGCTTCTGCTGCTCGTCGAACGAGCCGCTCGACTTCACGCTGATCGAGTTGATTCGCCAGACGCAGCCGCAGCGGGTACTCATCGAACCCACCGGTCTCGGTCATCCCGCCGCCGTGCTTGAGACGCTGCGCGGGCCGTGGTTCCGCAACTTGATCGACTTGCGAGCCACGATCTGCGTGGCCGATCCCGCCGACTTCGCCAACCCGCGCGTGGCCGACTCACCCGTGTTTCAAGATCAGCTTCACATGGCTGACATCGTGCTGGTCAACAAGACCGACAAGGCCGCTCCCGAACAGACCACTGCGTTCCTAAAACATCTGCGCGAGCTGTTCCCGCCCAAGCTGAGCGTCCTCACCACCACCAACGGCACATGCGACGCGGCACTGCTCGACGCCGACATCTCGGCCGAACGAGTCCCCCTCTTTCCCAACGCTCATCCTCCTCGTGAAGAGTCTACTCCTGTTCCCTCCCCTCGGTGGGGAGGGTCAGGGAGGGGGGACGATTGCACGGCCGACTCTCCAACGCCGTGGGGCCC
>JAYUFF010000001.1:0-7919 GCA_043738825.1 Schlesneria sp. | reverse complement strand
CCTTGCGGCGGTCGCGGTCCATGTCGGCGTAGAACGTGTCGATCACATCGTCCTCCGGTTGACCGGCATTCCACGCGACATCGCGCTGCTCGACGAGTTGATACAGCGTGTTGGCTCCCGCCGCGTTGATGACCGCCAGACGCGGGATGCGGTCGATCAGGCCGAGTTGCAACAGTTCGGCGAACGCCTTGCCGAACGCGGACGAGTTGCCGAGGTTGCCTCCCGGCACGACGATCCAGTCGGGCACCTGCCAGTTCAGTCCTTCGAGGACTCGATACATGATCGTCTTCTGGCCTTCGAGCCGGAACGGGTTGACGCTGTTGCAGAGATAGATGCCTCGTTCGCCAGCGACCTCACGCACTCGTTCGAGTGCGTCGTCAAAGTCGCCGAGTACTTGCAACGTCTTCGCGTTGTAGTCGAGCGCCTGCGAGAGCTTGCCGTACGCGATCTTGCCGCTGCCAACGAAGACGACGACTCGAAAGACTTGCGTGGTGCTGGCGTAGATAGCGAGCGAGGCACTCGTGTTGCCGGTCGAGGCGCACGCGGCCATCTTCGCGCCGACCATGCGGGCGTGAGTCGATGCGGCCGTCATGCCGTTGTCTTTGAAGCTGCCCGACGGATTGAGACCCTCGTACTGAAGGAACAGGCCGCCGTCGTTCATGCCCACGTATTTGCCGACGGCTGTGCTCTGCTGAAGGATCGTCTGGCCCTCGCCAATCGTGACGATGTCCTTCTCCGGCGCGAACGGCAACAGATCGCGGAACCGCCAGACGCCGGAGAAGTCGAGCGGGTTGCGGCGGTTCCCCCAGCGAGCCTCAAACTCGCGCAGCGACTTCGGCACGGGCAGCTTGTCCCACTCGTAGTCGATGTCGAGCAGGTTGCCACAATCGGGGCATGAGGTCAGAACATCGCCCACGTCGAACGAGGCGGCACAGAGCGGGTTGATGCAGTGTTGGAAGGCAAGCATGGTGGGGGAAGGTTGATGGTCTAGGGTTGAGGGTTGAGGGTTGAAGTCCGGCTTAGCTTTGTTAGCCGGATTTCTCTCCGGGAGTCTGCCCTGCGGAGAGAAGTCCGGCTTTCGGAAAAGCCGGACTTCTTCAGCCGCGTTCGTCGAGGGCTTCAAATTCGCGGCCGGGTGGACCGGCGTAGGTGCCGCGCGGGCGGATCGGTTGGGGGGACTGTTTTTGTTCGATGTAGTGAGCGGCCCAGCCGACCATGCGGCTGATGACAAACAACGGTACGAACAGGTCTGCATCGAGGCCGAGGTAATGCAGCAACCGCGCGGCGGGCCAGTCGAGGCTCGGCAGGATTTGTTGCTCTTCCCAGACAGCGCCTTCGATGGCGGCGGCGACTTCCTCCAAGTTTGGTCGAGCTGTTACCTTGGCCAGTTCGTGGCAGAACGGTGTCAGGAGTTCGGCTCGCGGATCGCTGGTTCGGTAGACGCGATGCCAGAAACCGGGCAGCCGTTCGTACTGTTGCAGCACCGCGCGGACAATGGCCGGCGCGGCTGCGGGCTGACCGACGGCTTCGAGGATGTCGATGATCTGCCGTCCCGGTCCGCCGTGCCAGACTCCTTTGATCGCGCACAGTCCGGCGATGACTGCGGAATGAAAGTCCGATCGCGTGGACGCGACGATGCGAGTCACGTAGGTCGATGGCGCGAACTCATGTTCGGCGGACAGGATCAGGAACGCATTGCACGCCCGCTCGGCAGTGGGCGTCGGTTCGCGACCGGTCAGCAGCCAGAGCAGATTGCCGGCATAACTCAGATCGTCGCGCGACTCGAGCAGATCGAGGCCGTGTGCGATACGGTTGCGGGCGGCGATCACGAGCGGCAATTGAGCGAGCAGCCGTTGGAGCGAGTCCCACACGGCCGCCGGGTGCGATTCGTCGTCGTAGGCATCGGCGAGCGCGATCAGATTGACGGCCGTCCGCAGCACGTCGATCGCCGGCGCATTGAGCGGGATTCGTTCGAGCCACGCCAGCAGATCGGGTTCGAGGACGGCGGCCTCGGACAGAATGGCCTGCATGTCGGCCAGTTGCTCGTGCGAGGGAAGTTCGCCGTGGACGACGAGCGAAGTGACTTCCAGAAAGTTCGACTGCTCGACGAGTTCCTCGATCGAATACCCGCGATAGCGCAGGCCACCGTCGAGTGAAGCGATCGAAGTGTTCGGGACCGGGTGTCCATTCCCGTGGGCCTGCGGGGGCGATGATTGACTCATTCGTTGCGTCACCGAAACGTCAGTAGAGCCGAGCGCGATGTTGCGATTCGGCGAGGCGAAGGGCCGTGGCATTCTAGCGGCGGGGATCGGGCCAAGGGAACGCTCGCGGCGAAGTGGCGTCCCACAGGATGTCGATCCAAGTCAAACCTGACACGCCCGAAAAAAGCGGGACCGTAGTCCGGACCCCTTGGTCCGGACGCGGCGAAGTGAATGAACGAGGGCGTCAAATCACGGCAAATGAGACACCGTAGTCCGGACCAAGGGGTCCGGACTACGGTCCCGGCTTACCTGATTTCGGCTGCTGTCGGGCGCGTCAAACCTAATCGAGTTTTCTGGTCACGACGACGGTGCGGGACAACCTGCGTGGAGCCGCTTGTTGACGCATGGCCACGGGCTGGTAGTTCGCGGTGTGCCGCGACACAATGCGGCCGAGTTTTGCAGGACTTGCGATTCGGCTCTCCGAGCGATTCGCGAGACTCGCTTTCCGTACTTCTCGCTGGTCACAACAAGGACTTTGGTGATGCCGCGGCTGCTGGTGGTCGAGCGCGATGCCGCGCGACGCGATGCGTTGGTGTTTGTCCTGACGGAGGCGGGTCTGCGCGCGAAGGCCGTGTCTCACGTGGAGGTCGCGCGCGAACTGACGACAGGCCGGGTCGAGTTGTTGGTGCTGGGGGATGCCGATCTCCGCATGCTCGATGACCTGCCCCGCCGAGACGGATCGCTGACGGTTCGCGTGCTGACCCTGGTCGATCCCGGCAATATCTCGGGCATTCTCGGCAGTTTGTCGGCCGGAGTGGCCGGAGTCATTTCGCGGGACCGTTCGCCCGACGAGATCGTCACGAAGGTGAAGTCGCTGACTCGAGTGGCCGGTGAAAGTGAAGCCAATACTCACGAGGTCACGATCAACGGTGACGGGACGCTGGAGCAGCGCACCTATCGCCAGACAGATCTGGTCGAGGCTCTCGAAGCGGCCTGCGAAGACATCACCCGTTTGCAGGAGCGGTATGAGGGCGAACTCTCACAGCGGCGCAAGGTCGAGCAGGCGTTGATGGAGTCCGAGGCGTTCTATCAATCGCTGGTCGAAACGCTGCCGCTGGCGTTGCTCCGCAAGGATTTGCAGGGGCGGTTCACGTTTGCCAACCGCCTGCTCTGCGAAGCGTTTCGCAAGTCGGCCGACGAGATCCTCGGTCGCACCGACTCCGACTTCTTCCCGCGCGAACTGGCCGACAAGTATCGGGCCGACGACCGGAGCGTGCTCGAATCTCGCCAAAACTTTGAAACGACGGAAGAGTTTCAGGCTCCGAATGGCGAGCGGCGGTTCACGCATGTCGTGAAGACCCCCGTCTACGATGCGGCGGGCGCGGTGATCGGCATTCAGGGAATCTTCTCGGATGTGACCGAGAAGGAGCGGGCCGAGATCGAGCTCCAGCAGACGAAGGCCCGCCTGCAGGCGGTGCTCGACGCGGCCACGCAAATGTCGGTCATTGCCACCGACATGCAGGGACTGATCGATGTCTTCAACACCGGCGCTGAACGGATGCTGGGTTACACCGCCGAGGAAATGGTCGGCCAGCAAACGCCGACGATCATCCATTTGGAGAGCGAGGTCCGAAAGCGCGGCGAGGAGATGTCGCAACAGTTCGGTCGCACGATCCAGGGTTTCGATGTGTTCGTGGAGTTTGCGCGTCAGGGGACGAATGAAGAGCGCGAGTGGACCTACGTCCGTAAAGACGGCAGCCAACTGCCGGTCAATCTCGTCGTGACCGCCCGCCGAGATCGCAATCACCAGATCGTCGGCTTTCTGGGAATTGCCACGGACATCTCGGCCCGCAAGACCGCCGAAGAGGCGATGCGCAAGGCCAAGGAAGCGGCGGAGGCCGCCAACCGGGCGAAGAGCGATTTCCTGGCCAACATGAGCCACGAAATTCGCACGCCGCTGAACGCCGTGATCGGGATGACCGAACTGGTGCGAGACACCGAACTCACGGTGACACAGCGCGAGTACCTCGAAATGGTGCAGGAGTCGGGCGAGTCGCTGCTGGCCGTGATCAACGACATCCTCGACTTCTCGAAGATCGAAGCGGGCAAGTTGAGTCTCGAAGAGTCCCCCTTCAACCTGCGCGAGGTGCTGGGCGACACGATGAAGTCGCTGGCCCTGCGGGCACATCGCAAGCAACTCGAACTGGCCTGTCACGTCGCGCCGGATGTCCCCTTCGCGGTCGAGGGCGATCCACACCGACTGCGACAGATCGTCATCAATCTCGTCGGCAACGCGATCAAGTTCACCGAAGTCGGGGAAGTGCTGCTCGATGTTGCCCTGCAACCGCAGGCGGACGACAGCCTGATGCTCCACTTCCGCGTTCAGGACACGGGGATTGGAATTCCCGAGAACAAACTCGACTCGATCTTCGAGGCGTTCGAGCAGGCCGATACCTCGACGACCCGTCGTTACGGAGGGACCGGGCTGGGACTGGCGATTGTCGCGAGTTTGGTCGATTTGATGGGGGGCAACGTCTGGGTCGAGAGTGAAATCCATCGAGGCAGCGTGTTCCACTTCACCATCCGCTACCGACGGGCCAGCGCCGAGAATGTGACGACGGCCACGACGGTTTACCCGCCGATGCTGAACGGACTGCGAGTGCTGATCGTCGATGACAACACCACCAATCGTCGCATTCTGGTCGAGATGCTGACCAACTGGGCGATGCAGCCGGTGTCCGTTGCCAGCGTGGCCGAGGCGATTGGCGAACTGGAGCGGATGTCGCGCGCCGGCACGCCGTACGCGCTGATCCTGACCGACTCGAACATGCCCGATCAGGACGGCTTTGAACTGGCTCGGATCATCAAGGCGAACCGCACGCTGTGCGGTTCGATGCTCATGATGCTCACGTCGGCCGATCGGCCCGAGGACTTGTCGCGCTGCCAGGAACACGGCATCTCGTCCTATCTCATCAAGCCGATCAAGCAGTCGGAACTGCTCGACGCCATCGTGCTCGCGGTGGGAGCCCTTTCCCCACTGGCCTCCTCCGCGACGACGCCCTCCGCATCCAACAAACGGGCCTCGCAACCGAAGTCGATCCTGCTGGCGGAGGACAGCCTCATCAACCAGAAGCTGGCGATCGGGCTGCTCGAACGCTGGGGCCATCGCGTGACCGTGGCCAACGATGGTGAAATCGCCGTGCGACTGACCGCCGAACAGCGGTTCGATCTGATTCTGATGGATGTGCAGATGCCATCGCTCGACGGATTCGATGCCACGCGCGTCATTCGTGCCCGCGAGCGGGAAACCGGTGGCCACATTCCGATCGTGGCGATGACGGCACATGCCATGAAGGGAGACCGCGAGCGATGCCTCGAAGTTGGCATGGACGGTTACCTGATGAAGCCGATCCGCGCCGACCAGTTGTTCCGCCAGATCGAAGAGATTCCCAGCAGCGCCCCCGCAAACGAACCGGCCCCGGTGACAGCGGCCGCCCACGGCCAGGTCGATTGGACGCTCGCGGGTCAGGCGGTGAACGGCGATCAAAAATTGCTTGATCAAGTGCTGGAAGCGTTCCTCGAAGAGGGTCCGCAACTGGTGGCGACGTTGCAGGCCACGCTGGCGTCGGGCGAATGGAAGCGGTTCCAGCGTGCGGCTCACACGCTCAAGAGTGCGCTCCGCACGTTCGGTGTCGCCTCCGCCGATCGCGTCGAGGAACTGGAGATGGCGGCCAAGGGAGGCAGCACCGCGATTGACGCGGCACTGGTCGCCGAGATTGTCACCACGGTGCAGCCTGCTCTGGACGAAATGCAACGCTACTTGAACTCGCGTCGTGCGAATGGCAACATCTAACGCAACGGACACGTTCTGAAGTCCGGCTTTTCCGAAAGCCGGACTTCTTTCTGGGGCGCGTCCTCCCGGAGAGAAGTCCGGCTAACAAAGCTAAGCCGGACTTCATTCACACAGATTCACTCCGCACCCGAACCCACACCCGCTCTGCAACCAAGGACCGCGTCATGCCCACCGTTCTGATCGTGGATGACTCTTCCACCGATCGCCTGCGCGCCGGCGGCCTGCTGGATCAGATGGAAGACTTCAGCATCGAGTACGCCGTCGATGGTAGCGACGCCCTCATCAAGATGGAGCTGCACGTCCCGGACATGGTCATCACCGACCTGGACATGCCCGAACTGAACGGCCTCGAACTGGTCGCCGTGATGCGCAAAAGCTATCCGATCGTGCCGGTCGTGTTGATGACGGCGCGCGGCAGCGAGGACATCGCCGTCCAGGCGCTGCGCGCCGGTGCCGCCAGCTACGTCCCCAAACGACTGCTCAACAGTCAGCTTGCCGACACCGTGCGCCAGGTCTTTCTGGTCTCGCGCGAGGATCGCGGACGCATCCGCCTGATGCGCCGCATGGCCGAGCAACAGGTCCGCTTTCAAATCGAGAACGATCAGGAGTTGATCATGTCGCTGGTGCAGTTCCTTCAGCAGGGCGCGGCCGGCATGGGCGTGTGCGACGACGGCGATCGCATCCGCACGGGAGTGGCCCTGCAAGAGGCGCTCACCAACGCCAGCTTTCATGGCAACCTCGAAGTCAGTTCTTCCCTGCGCGAGATCGATCACCGGGCCTATTACGATCTGGCGCGGGAACGCACCGTGCTCGCCCCGTACGCGCAGCGGATGATCCATGTGTCGGCGCGGTTCACGCTCGACGGGGCCGAGTTCTGCATTCGTGACGAGGGTCCGGGGTTCGACCGCAGTTCGCTCCCCGATCCCACCGACCCCGCCAATCTGGAACGGCCCTGCGGACGCGGCCTGCTCCTGATGCAAACGTTCATGGACGAGGTGAAGTACAACGCGGCCGGAAATGAAGTCACGATGATCAAACGCCGCAAGTCGCCCGTCACTGACCAAGTCCAAGGAATGTCCCGATGAATACTCCTCATCTTTTCAAGACGTTCGCGGTCGGACCGGTGTTCGTCGTCGAACTGCTCGGCGCAGTCAGCAGTCTCGCCGATAGCTCGGTGTTGCTCGAACTCGAAGAAGTCCGCTCAGATCTCCGCCGGGGAGGCCAGCGGGCGCTGGTGATCGATCTGGCGCAGGCGGCCTATTTCGGGTCGAGTCTGCTCGAAGCCATCCGCATTTTGTGGAACGACCTGTCGGCGCGCGGAGGCCGCATCGCACTCTGCAATGCGTCCGAAGTCGGTCGCGAAGTGCTGCAAATTGCCAAGTTCGACCACGTCTGGCCGCTGGTCCATTCGCGCGATGAGGCGATCAAAGTCGTGACCGCCTGAGTTCGATGTCTGCCATATTTTGGAGTGCGGAGATTCATCGCCGCTTTGCTGCAAGACAAAACGACAGCAACGTGAGAACGAAACTGCCGCAGACTGGAACTCTGAATCGCCCCAGGCTATCGGTTGCCGTGTTATCAGCACTTTCCACTGTTCATGAGGCGTTCCCGACGGACGAACGGATTCCACCGCAGACGCCGCTGCCACCATCGGGCAGATGCATTCTTGCCGCGCTTCCGACGCCGATCACCCGCTCCACTTCCGCATGGAATCGCACGCCAACAGTACGGCGATGTCTCGAACTCGATTCGACCGGCCGCAAGCTGCTCCGCGTGATCGGCAAGGCCATCGCCTGTTTCAAATGGGGGTGCCACGGTCACGGAGCTTCGACGTGGCCGTGCGAGGACGTGAAGGCGGTTTCCCA